>JBKPKC010000212.1:0-6086 GCA_046765595.1 Nitrospirota bacterium | reverse complement strand
GTGCGGTCCTGGGGGACGTCGTTGCGCCGCCGCCAGCCGGACCAGCGCTTTGAAAACGACCGCGACAGCACGATCCAATTCGCGAGCCCAAAGAAGACCAGCGCAGAAATGGCGAAATACTTGTAGGGCTGCATCTTTCCCAGGGGGTTCACTGTCATGTCCGTCAGACCGCCGATCAGGGGAAGGTGTTGAAGATGATACGGCATGGCGAAGATTCCGCCGGCAACGATCAACAGCCCGAGCGACCAGGGCAGGATCAGGCGGCTCGCGCTGTCCTCGGGAGCTGCCCGATGCACGATCTTCCAGATATACCAGGACGCCAACACGACGAGCAGGCTGTACAGCAGGGCGACAAGGTCGAAGAGCCAGGACCGTCCTCCGAGCATCAAGGCATAGAACGCCTGCGGCTCGGTATAGCGGACTTGCAGCAGGTACTGATACCCAATCCCTGGCATGATCAAGAGGCCGCCAAAGCCCACCAGCAGACAGACGCTCGCGCCCCACCGGTAAAACGCGGCGTCATCCATCGTCCGTGACTTGATCCATCCGACCGCGCACAGTCCCGCGACGGCGAATCCGGTCCACACGAAATTGCCGACGACCCGGTGCACATGCAGATAGGCCATCGTCGGATTGAACACGGCTTGCCAGAACGGCTCCGGCGGACGGGGAGTCAGCATGTAGGATGCCACGATGTCGATCATCAGCATCGCGAAATACGAACAGGCCGCAGCACTCCAGGCCAGGCCGAGATGCCAACGTTTGCTCCTGCCAGCGCCACCCAGCCGGTCCCAGCTGTAGTACCAGCTATAGGCGAATACAGCTTCGCCGAGGAAGAAGCCGGCTTCGAGCAAAAGCGGCCAGAACATGACGCGAAACAACGTCGACCAGAAATGCGGCCAGAATATATTGAGGCAAAAGACCAGCGTGACGCCCAGAAAGGAGATGGCCCCCGTGCTGAAGATCAACGCAAACGCGATCAGCCGGGCCAACCGCTCGAACTGCGCGTGGCTTCGCAGATAGGCGATCGTCTCGGTTGCCGCACCCAAAAAGGCCGAGCCCACGATAAACGTGGCAAACAGGGTGTGCGAAAGCGCCGCTGTGGCAATCGCGATTCGTCCATAGAACATGGGCAGGTCGAGCGGTTCGATGAGCATAGGGCTGCCTTACTCCCGGCCTCCGGTGCTCGCGGCCGCTGATGTTCGTTCCCCGTCCTTTTCCCGGTCAGCCGCCGGGTGAGCCGCCTCGTCTTGCAATGAAATGAGATGCCGGACCGTGTCAGGACGCCGCGCCGTTTCACGAATGGTTCCCATCGTCACGTAGGTCAGAATGGACAGCACGCCGAGCGCGACCGCAATCGGCCGCATCCACCCGCCGAATGGGCCCTCGAAGGCTCGCCGCCTATGCGCTCCCCAGAACCATGCCCGGATCGACCAGAGGATGAGGGCCGCAAGCAGAAACAAGAGGGTCCGGCGAAGGGCGGTATGACCGACAGAAGCGATCATGAGGAGGGTCACCGCCGGGATGGCCCAATCCAGCCAGTGCGGTGTCAGGCGCTGAGGCGTGGCCGTCTTGAGGAGCCAGTGATTGCCCGCCATCAGAAGGCCGATCAGTGTGAACTGGGCATAGGCAAGGAGCTGATAGTCGCCGCGCATGACGTGTTCGTACGCCTCCGGCGCGGCCTGCCGCATCGACGAGGCGTACAGGAGGCCGGTAAAGGGCTGAATGAGCAATGCGCCGACCCCGCAAAACCAGCCGACCTTGGTCAACAACATATAGTACTCGCGATGATCCTGCGCATCGCGGCCGAGGCGCCAGGCCCCATAGGCGGCGATCACGTAGCCGGCCATGACCAGTTCGCCGACCAATCGATGCAGGCTCAGCGGCAGCCAGGTGGGATTCCACAAATGAGCCCACGTCGTCGCACCGTCGATGGGCGTCAACATGTAGGAGCCCATGCCATCGAGGACGGCAACCCAGATCAGCATGAGGGAGGCCGCGGTCGAACCGAGGAAAATGTGAAGGACGACACTCCGACGTCTGACGAGCTCCCAAAAATGATAGTACGGGTAGAGAAAGGCGAACTGGAGCAAGAATGCCGCGATGGCCAAGGCGATCGGCCAACGGAACTGATTCCACATCCACATGGTCGTCACGGGAAAGAGGCCGATCAACAGCTCGACCATGATGACCGCGAGCACCGTACTTACGCTGAAGACGAGGACCGTAAACTTGGTGACCGCATGCGCAAGGTCGGTGAAGTGAGCGGACCGGCGCCCCCGCCACTCAAAGATCGGCGCCAACACGAGGAAGCCGACGGACAACCCGGCGAGGACGATATGCAACAAACTGGGAATGCCGACCGCGACACTGTTGCCGATCAGGGGAAACTGGAGCACCGGCGGATTGAGGTCGAACGGCATGTCACCGCCCCTCCGATCCGCGGTGGGCGACGGACGGTCGAGTGAGCGACCGGACGTAGCGTGCGATGTCGAGGCGCTCCTCCGCCGACAACTCGCCTTGGAAGGACGGCATCATGTCTTTGCCGTCCGTCACGATCCGGTAAATGGCTTCCTCGGACTTCCCGCGCACTTCGTCACCCCTGAGGTTAGCGGGCCGTTCCTTGAGGAAGGCCGCGACCGGCCCGTTGCCCTCGCCCTCTGCTCCATGACAATGGACACAATTGATATGAAACAGCCTCGCACCGATTTCTCCGGCTGTCTCGGTTCTTTCCCTCTGAAGAGGCAACAGCCGGCGACTCTCGCGCGGCACACTGCCGGCCGGCGAGTGCCGTCGCGGCGCTTCCTGCGCCTGATAGGATGGTTGTTCCTGCATGTCCTGCGAACACGCTGAGAGGAAGCCGGCCATGACCAACGGCAGGAGAATCGCGGACGCCTGCCGAACCGGCTCCGGGAACTCTCCACCCGAAGGAACGACCGACATCTGAACATCGAGCGCGCCGGCTTGCTCCATCGCATCCCGCACCGTGCCGGCGAACTGAGGGAAGGCGGGTACACGGACGACCACAGCGAGCCGACCTTCATCGATCCGCACATCCCGGCACCGGACGTTACCATTGGCCGTCCTGATGCGCAGCACCATCGCGATGAAGGTGACCACGATGGCCAGCAACATCATGGTTTCATAGGAAATGATTCCGACGACCGGCGCCGCGACAATCGGCTTGCCGCCGGTCATCAGCGGATACATCATCGCGGTGCCCGCCGCGAAGAAGACGCCCACGCCGATACCAACGATTCCGGCCCCGATTGTGAGTCCGTACAAGGGCATCCCCCCGATGCGGTCCGAAGCCCGGCTGGACATGGGCACCGGGCTCAGGACATGAATCCGCTCTTGCGGGACACCGCTCTCACGGAGACGTGCGGTCAGCGCCGAGACGTCCACGTCGCACGTGAACAATCCGGAAAGTTCGAGGTCATCGTGAGGCGGCATGCAGGCGGCCTTCCTTTTCTTCCCAGATCGAAATCAGCGGGACGAATTTCGCCAGGAGCACGTACAAGAGCACCGCCAGCGCCAGCGCGCCGGAGAGAATCGCGAGTTCGCTCCACGCCGGAAAATACTCGCTCCATTGGTAGGTGAGGCGCGGATGCGCGAGCGGCGGCACGATAATCAGCGCACGCTCCACGTACATGCCGAGATTGATGCCGATGCCCAGGACCAGCATGCCGGCCGGCCACATGCGGAATGACGGAAGCGGCAGCAGTATCAGCGGACAGACGTAGATCAGGACGATCATCGTCCAGAAAGCCACGGCGTAGGGGCCGCTGATCAGGCTGTGCAGGATAGCCATCTCATCCGGTTTCTTCCCGTACCACACCGTCAGTTGGTCCGCAAAATACAGATACGCCAACGTCAACGTGGTCACGAGCAGGAGCTTGCCCAGCTTGTCGAAATGTTCCGGCCGGATATAGTGTTCGAGCCGATACGTCCGTCTCACGACATAAAGCCCGATCGCCACCATCCCGAGACCCGAGTGTACGGCGCCGACGACGAAATAGGGGGCGATGATCGAGGTATGCCAGCCCGGCACGAGGGACATGCCGAAATCCCATCCGACGATCGAGTGCACGGACACCATCACCATCACGATCAGCGGGGTGATGATCCGGATCGCCGTGTTGAGTGTTTCCCATTCCTGCTGCGATCCTTTCCATCCGAGACAGAGCAGGGCATAGAGACGTTGCCGCCATCCGCCCACCCGGTCTCTGGCCAGGGCAAAATCCGGAATGAGCGGCAGATAGAGATAGATCGTGCTGGCCGTCGCATAGGTGAAGATGGCAGTCGCATCCCACATGAGCGGCGACCGAAAGTCCGGCCAGATCTCGCGCTGATTGGGATAGGGCAACAGGTAATACCATCGCCAGACGCGGCCGAGATGAAAGAACACGCAGAGGGCCGCAATCATGACCGAAATAATGGTCATCAACTCCGCGATACGGGTGATCGGCCGCCGCCACTCCGCTTTCGTCAGCCGGAGAACGCCGGAAATAAAGGTGCCCGAATGACTGACGCCGATCCAGTACACGAAGGAGGCGATGTACGAACCCCAGAACACCGGAGGGTGCATGTTCGTCCGGCCGATGCCGGTTTCGATCTGATAGACCCAGACGCCGGCGCCCACAGCCACGACCGCAGCAAGGCCGGCAACCAAGGCCAGATAGCGCCCGCTGACCTCCGTCAAGGGCGCCAGCAGATCGCGATTGATCGCCGGCATCTCGTTCCAGACGGCTTCCCGGGTGGCCATCAGGTCAACCGTTTCAAATACGTCACGGCCGGATCGGTGCCGAGCGATTCGAGAAGACGGAAGCCCCGGTCGTTTTTCGCCATCGTGGAGACACGACTATCAGGATCATTGCGGTCTCCGAACACCAAGGCCGACGTCGGACAGGACTGGACGCAGGCCGGCAGCACTTCTCCGTCACGAACTCTCCGTCCTTCCGACTCCGCCTGTTCCTTGGCTCTCCGGATGCGCTGCACGCAGAACGTGCATTTCTCCATGATGCCGTTCTGCCGGACCGACACGTCGGGATTCAGCTGCTCGTCGAGCGGCGCATCCCAGTGCGGATCAAACCAATTGAATTGCCGGGCGATATACGGGCAGTTGTTCCCGCAGTACCGCACGCCGATGCAGCGGTTGTAGACCTGCGCATTCAGTCCGTCAGGCGTATGGTACGACGCGTACACGGGACAGACGGGTTCGCACGGCGCGTTGCCGCAATGCTGGCACAGCACGGGCATGAACTTCGCCGAGACGTTCGGATATTCACCTTCCCAATAGCGCTCGATCCGAATCCAGTTGATCGCACGGCCTTGCGCTGCCTCTTCTTCGCCGGAAATGCGGATATTGTTCTCCGCATGGCATGCCACGACGCAGGCCTCGCAGCCGGTGCATCGATCCAAATCAATGACCATCCCCCATCGATACGGCGTCTCTTCTGCGTCCGACATCATGACCTCCCCATGGTGTTCGTCTTCCGGCGTTCAACCGGGTCGTGAATCAATGCGGATCAGGTCCGCGGCATCGACCGCCGGCTGTTGAAGCAGCACTATGCGCCCTTTGCGGCCGGTCGTCTGCAGGCGAACGCGGGTCGCCCCCGGTGCGAAAGCCCCGGAGTCCTCGTCGAATGCGGCGACCGCGAGGCGCAGCGGATTGGCTCCCCGTCCCCGTTCATAGCGTGTGCCGCCGCTGTGGCCTTGGCCGACCGGGACGGCGAGCACATCCGGGCGAAGGCCCGGATAGAGCAGTACCGGCGCTTCAAGGCTGCCGGCCAGAGATTCCAGTCGCACGATGTCGCCCTGCGTGACCCCGAGCTTCGCTGCCGTGGCCGGATTGATTTCCACCCAGGTGCCCCACATCGCTGTGGTCAGCGTATCGGGCAACTCCTGCAGCCAAGGCAAATGCGCGCCGCCATACCCAACCGTCATAGAGACATAGGGATACAGCAGGAACGGAAAGTCCTGTGCGTCGCCCATGAACGAGGGCGCTGGGGGCACCCGGTGGGGACGCAATTGCTTCGGAGGGACCGGCCGTGCAGGAGCGCTCCACGAACCTCCCTGCTGGAGCC
>JBKPKC010000211.1:0-2252 GCA_046765595.1 Nitrospirota bacterium | reverse complement strand
AGAGACAGGCACTATGCTGTCTCTGAGATCTCGCCAGAACATCGAGTCAACGGATATCCACCGGTGAGCCTCGAGTATCGACGTTTGGCGGACGAGGGATTCCATGACTGGCGGCTGGAGATCAGCGGATTGGTTGAACGTCCTCTATCGCTGTCGTTAGACGATCTTCGGCGCCTCCCCAGACAGGAGCAAATCACCAAGCACAACTGCATTCAGGGATGGTCGGGCGTCGCGCAATGGGCGGGCGTGCGCATGCAGGACGTGATGGATGTGTGCCGGCCGTTTCCCAATGCGCGCTATGCGGCATTTCATGCCTTTATGCAAGCCGAATACGCCCCGCACTCGTATTATGAAGCGCTCACATTGGATGAACTGCGCGACCCCCAAACGCTATTGGCATATGAGATGAATTGGAAACCCTTGCCGGAGCGGCACGGGGCCCCTTGTCGGCTGCGCATCGAAACAAAAACCGGCTATAAAATGGTGAAGTATCTGCGGGCTATCGAGTTTACCGATGACCTGAAGGGACTCGGGGAAGGATACGGAGGATACCGGGAAGATCGCCAGTTCTATGACAAGGTCGCTGCGATCTAATAACGATTCATGAGGGAAATGTTGTCCACCAACCGGACAAGATTCCCTGCTGAATAGGCCCCTGGGAGAACGACTGCATGCCTGTCGAAGTGAAGGTGGGCCCCCCAGTCATCACCATTAACAATGGCCACGCGTTTCTCGTTGCGGGATTCGACGGATCCATCGCCAATGCCTCGGATCAAGGACTTTATTGCCGCGATACGCGGTATGTGAGCCGCTACCAGCTATTCATCGACGGCAAACCCTGGATGCTGCTGAACTCGGGCGCCATTGCGTACTGGGCCTCGCGCGCCTATATGGTGAATCCTGCCATTCCTACCGATCAGGGCGTCATGCCTTGCGGCACCGTCGGTCTCGTATTGACCCGTGCGATTTCGGACGCCTTTCACGAAGATCTCGAAATTCTCAACTACAGCGGCGGTCCCCTGTACTTTACCTTCGAGATGCTCATCCGTTCCGACTTTGCCGATATTTTTGAAGTGAAGGGCCAGACCTTCCTGCGGCGAGGGCACATCGAAAGTCAATGGGACAGCACGACACAGCAACTGACCGCCCGCTACCAACATCGCGATTTTCGCCGCTCGTTGGTCTTGCAGATAGCCCAGGCAACCTCTCCGGCTGCCTATGGAAACGGCCGCATCAATTTCAACATCGAACTGAAGCCGCATAGCGTATGGCGCTGCTGCTGTCATTATGACTGGGTGGAAGATGATTCGCCGCCGCGGACGATCCGCCACTGCGCCACGGCGTTCGATGCCTCCGACACCGCCAGGAGCCTGACCCACTGGAAGGCATCGACGACGCAAGTAACCACGTCCAATGAGGAGTGGTACCGACTGTATCGGCAATCGGTCGAAGACATGGCCGCCTTGCGGTTGCCGTTCGACGGCGTTGACTTCGGAGGATTTCTTCCCGCAGCTGGCGTGCCGTGGTTTGTGACGGTCTTTGGGCGGGACAGCCTGATCGTCAGCCTGCAAAACATGACGGTGTATCCCGGCTTTGCCCTCGGGACGCTCAAACGCCTGGCAGAGTTGCAGGCGACGGAAGCCGACGATTACCGCGACGCCGAACCCGGAAAGATGCCCCACGAACTGCGAACCGGTGAACTGGCCCACTTCCGGCGTATCCCGCATCTGCCGTACTACGGCACGGCCGACGCAACCATTCTCTATGTCATCACGTTACACGAAGCCTGGAAATGGCTGGGCGACGACGTCTTGTTTCAGGGTTTGAAAGAGGTCGTGAAACGGTGCATGGAGTGGATCGACCGGTATGGAGATCTCGACGGGGACGGCTTCCAAGAGTACCAAACGCGATCATCCAAGGGGTATGAAAACATGGGCTGGAAGGATGCCCACGACGCAGTGCTGTACCCCGATGGCTCGCCGGTGAAAGGTCCCAAGGCGCTGTGCGAATTGCAGGGATACGTCTTCGATGCGAAACAACGGCTTGCGGAAGCCGCCGACTACTTCGGCGAACGCGCGTGGGCGGATCAATTGCGGCGGGAAGCCGCGGCCCTTCAAGCACGGTTCGAACAGCAATTCTGGTGCGAGGATCTCGGCTTGTACGCCTATGCCCTGGACGGAGACAAACAGCCCGTGAAGACCGTTGCCTCGAATACCGGGCACTTACTCTGGAGCGGCATCGTTCGTCCGGAT
>JBKPKC010000210.1:0-2287 GCA_046765595.1 Nitrospirota bacterium | reverse complement strand
TTCCGCGACCGTGTAAAAGCGTTCGGCCAGCTTCAATGGCTCCACCGTGTCGCGGATCTCTTCCAGATCAACGCCCACGTCCACGCCGTCCGCCACCCCAATCAGCATGCGTCCG
The DNA here is from genome assembly GCA_046765595.1 of Nitrospirota bacterium. Lineage (GTDB taxonomy): Bacteria > Nitrospirota > Nitrospiria > Nitrospirales > Nitrospiraceae > Nitrospira_C. Next base: position 2,172 of record JBKPKC010000210.1, on the reverse strand, counting down.
TGGGAGTGAGACAGATTGAAACGCAGATCCAGAGAACTTCCGTTTTGCGGAATCAAAGCCGGTTTTCCGGTCGCGCCGTTCCGGAACCGCAGTGCACCCGGATCAACGTCCAGGTATCGAGCCAGCACGAAGCGGAGGCCGCCATGCGCCAATGCAAACTGGGTTTGATCTTCGGGGCGGATGAATCGACCGGCACGAACACGTTCCTCTTCGCTGAGCCACTTACGGCAACGCGCCAGTGCAGCCGTGCTGCCCTCGAGGGAGCAACTCCAGAGATCGACGATTCGGCTTTTCAGGTCCGCCTTGGGCGAGCCTGTGCTCGTCAGCGCCTCCACGGTGGGAAACGTCATCGTGGGTTCGAGAAAAGGAATCAACAGTGCTTGCTCCAATAGTACCGATCCATTAGGACCGATCCATGCGCCATCGTACCGACTCTCGCATGGAAAGAAAACCAATTGAAAATATTCTTCCCTCACGCTAAGCTCCTGAGTCGATTCGCTCAAGGCAACCGCACAGATATCCCGCCGGAGCTTCGGGCAAATTTTCGAACGGAGAGGTGCGAGAGCGGCCGAATCGGGCAGTCTCGAAAACTGCTGTCGGGGTAACTCGACCGTGGGTTCGAATCCCACCCTCTCCGCCAAACAGCCAACAGCAGCGCTTATGACCGTGGAGCGGTGCCTTTTCTCAAGAGGACCAGTGAGAGCGATTCGAACAGGGGTTCTGAAGGGGATGTATGCCCTTCATGGGGAGCTTACGAGGGCTGACTCCCTCGTAGGAACGTTACTGCAACGCGACTTCGAATGCCCACCCTCTCCGCCATCCCACTCTTCCTCGACCCGAGACCTTACGATGGCTTCCTACGGTGAAGATGACGCTTTCTTTTCTTCCGATTCCCGGATGATGGCGTCCAGGGCGTCAAGCCGTTCCGCATTCGTAGGATGAGACCGGCTGAGGCTGTCTTCTGAAGGTGGTGTCTGAAGCGCTTGCAGCCAGCCGACCAGCCTGCGTCCTTCGCGGAGGTCATAGCCTGCGCGCGTGACGAGATCGGCGGCGAATAGATCCGCCTGCCGCTCCAAGTCGATTTGCTGCACACCCTGCTCCTGTCCTCCTACTGTGGACCAGAGAAAACGGTTCAGCATCATTTGGAACTTCGCGGTCTCCGCATGCTCGAGCACATGGTGGCCGACTTCATGCGCGATCACCCAGGCCAATTGGTCTGGGGACCTTACGAAGGAGAGTAATCCCGTCGTCACGTAGATATTGGATCCGTCGGAGAAGGCATTGATGACAGGGTTTGTGATCAGCTTGACGTTCATCCGACAGGAAGGAACCGACCAGAGATTGATGTCGCGAACCGATTTGTCCCGCCGGAGACCCAGGTTCAGTGGCTGAATCTTGGCCCTCGTCAAGCGCTGAATCTGGTTCGACACGCTCTCTGCTCTCGGGAAGGTCACCGCATCGCCGTTGATTGCGACAATCGCATCGCCGATCGCCATGCCTGCTTTGCCGGCAGGAAGTTGTCGATGGACGAACCGTACCAGCACATCCACCGGGGCAGCGGCCTCCTCCGTTTGGGCCGTCGAGTCATCATTCAAAAAGAATCCGTAGGTCTCCTCCCGCTTGAAGACGCAGCGGTCGGCGGCGGCCACCGAAAGCGGAAACACAATGTGCCAAAGCCGCTCCTCCGTGGAAGCCTGGTCTTGGGGAAGTCCATAGTCCCATGAGCCGGCGAGGGTCGCGCAGCCCGAAACCGTCCCTAGCATTCCGACGATCAACAAGGCGGCTGCGGTCACGCGATCACAAAGGGTGTTCATCGGACAGAGGCAGTAGCCTTTTGCTTGAGGGCGTGCCGCAGTCTCACCATCGCCATTGTATCCCGCGCACAATATTGCAACAGGGCATCCTTGATCCGAGCCTGCTCGATCCAGTCCTCTTCGATGAACACCATGCGGTAATACTCGCTGGCCGCCTGCGCGCCTTCTTGAATGAGCAGATCCCAATAGCCCAATTCCGGCACCATCACCGGCAATATCGACTTGATCGAATAGGATCCCTGGAAGGCCGGATGATAGTAATGCTCTTTGATGACGGGATAGAGGTCCCATAGTCGTTTGGTGATCGAGGCAAACACCTGCCGCAATTCAGGGAAGGCCTCGGCCACCTGCCTCATCA
>JBKPKC010000209.1:0-2951 GCA_046765595.1 Nitrospirota bacterium | reverse complement strand
GTGATACGCTGTTTGAACTGGACCTCGAAGCCCTGTGCATGTTCCATCAACGGCGTCAGGCGGCGGCGACCTTGGTGCTGCGCTCAGATTCCGACGCGGCGCGTTGGGGAGTGGTGGAGATCGATGCGGACGACCGCATCGTTCGGATTATCGGGCGTGGCAAGACGGATGTCGCCGCGACGAAGCCGCGGATGTTTGCCGGCGTCCATATTCTCAATCCGCGCCTGCTGCGCGATGTGCCCAAGGGCAAGCCGTCATCCATCATCGACGCATACGTGGCGGCGATCCAACGGGGAGATGCAGTGGTTGGCTACGAACTGACCGACTACTGGTCGGACGTGGGAACTCCTGAGCGCTACGCCCAGGCCGAGCATGACGCGACAAGCGGACTCATTCGGCTGAGCGAGCGGCTTGCCGCCAACCCTCTGGCCTAACAGCTACCCGTCACGCCTTCGTTGCTGATTCAATCTCCCGCTCATCTGCGTCGTCGGCCATCTTTTGCCGCTGCTGCCTGAGCAGGCGAGCCAGGTACGTGCGCTGGAGTTTGAGGCGTTCCGCCGCCCTTGTCTGATTGCCGTCGGCGTCGCGCAGCGCCTGTTCGATGACGTAGCGGCTGTGGGCTTCCATCGACTCGTGATAGGGGAGTCTGAGGTAGGAAAGGGCATCCTCATTGGTCTCCGGCGACGTGAAGTCGAGCGCCAGGACGTCGGGTTCAATCACGTCGGTCTGGCTCAGGATGACCGCCCGGGCGATGACATTGTCCAATTCCCGGATGTTACCGGGCCAGGAATAGTGCGCCAGGGCCTCCATGGCCGCGGGGCTGAACCACATGCCGGGGCGCTTCGCTTCTTTCGCGTGGCGGCTTAAAAAGAATTTCGCGAGCGCCGGAAAATCATCAAGCCGTTCCCTCAAGGGAGGAAGCGTCAGCCCGATCACATTCAACCGATAGAACAGATCTTCTCGGAAGTCTCCGGTTTTGACGGCCTGCTTCAAGTCCTTATTGGTCGCCGCGATGATCCGGATGTTGACCGAGACGAGTCTGGTGCCGCCCACTCGGTGGAATTCCCGGTCTTGAAGCACCCGCAACAGCTTCGCTTGCAGCGGCAGGGACATGTCGCCGATTTCATCCAGAAAGACGGTACCGCCTTCGGCCATTTCGAGCTTGCCTTTCTGCAGGCGGTCAGCGCCGGTAAAGGCGCCGCGCTCGTGGCCGAACAACTCGTTTTCCAAGAGCGTCTCCGTCAAGGCGACGCAATTAATCACCACCAGCGGCATTGCGTGGCGCGGACTCCATTGATGAATGGACCGGGCCAGCAACTCTTTCCCCGTGCCGCTTTCTCCCAAGAGAAGCACGCCGGCATCCGATTTTGCTGCTCGCTGCGCGGCCTCCAACAAGATCCGGATTTTTGCGCTGGTGCCGATGATCGACGCGTACCGGCTGTCGACTTCACTCTTCAGGCACGCGACCTGCCGTTTGAGTGCAGCGCGTTCCAAGGCCTTTCCGATGACGATCAATAGGTGGTCCTTGTCCAGCGGCTTCGTGAGAAAGTCGTAGGCCCCATGCTTCATGGCTTCGACCGCAGCCTCGATCGAGCCGTGAGCCGTCATGACGATCACAGGAATGTCTTCAGCGTGTTTGACCGAGGGAAGCCGCTTTAAAACGTCGAGGCCGCCGAGCCTGGGCATATCGAGGTCGAGGAGCATGAGGTGCGGCGCTTCCTGCTCGACTTTCTCGAGGGCTTGGATGCCGTCGCCGGCCAGCAGCGTGCTGTAGCCGGAGGCCTGGAGGCGATCCTCCAACATCGTCGTGATGTCTTCATCGTCGTCGACGATCAGAATCTTCGAGTTCATCCGTTTATCCTCCTCACCTGACTCTTCTCGCACCATCTCCTTCATTCTTCCATCACGTTGATGACGAGCCCTGTCAGCGGCTTCGGATAAAAATACGTCGATTTGTGCGGCATCCGTTCGCCGGCCTGTGCCACCGCCTGCACTTCGCTCACCTTCGTGGCGTTCAAGAGAAGCGCGCCCGTGCCTGTTCCATCAGCAGCCCAATCGAGGGCTTCGTGATCGTCCTTGGTGTACACGATGGCCTCCTGCTCTTGCTGGCTGGGGCACAGCACGCTGACGACGAGTTGCTGAAGGAGCGAGACATCCAACTTTGTGCGCGGCGAGGCGCCGGCCTCGGGACGATGTTCGGGCTTGAGGGAGATCGTGGCGTAGCGATGTTCTCCCTTGACCGAGAGGCCGAACGTCGGCCTCGTGCGGCCCGCTGTCCGTAACGCGTCGATAAACTCTTTCCGCACGGCCAGGTTCGTCTGGCTCGAGAACGGGAATTCCTGGAAATCAAATTTCTCCTCGAGCTGCGCTTTGATCACGCCATACGGCGGCAGCGGGGTCGTCGTGACGCGGTGCGTCGGCAGCACGGTCAGGCCGGGATCTTCGAGTGGTGACAGCAGCATTAAGACGCCGTCGTAGGATGTGAGCGCATCCGACGTCCTCGCCTGTTCCCTCCGAAAGCGCTGGTAATTCAAGGCCGTTTCATAGCGATGATGACCGTCGGCGATGAAGAGCGGTTTACTCCGCATGACGTCGACGATCTGGTTCAGGATCGCCGTATCCGTCACGGCCCAGAGCTGCTGCCGGCATCCCTCGTCGTCGGTGAAATCGATTCTCGGCGGTTGACCTTTCACGGTCCGTTCGAGCAGGCCCAAAATCGCGTGTTGTGGATCCGAATAGAGCAACCAGATGGGACTTAAATTTGCTTTGCAGGCCTTGAGCAGGTTGAGCCGGTCGCTCTTTGCCGCCGATCTGGTGTTTTCGTGCGGATAAATATGGCCCGAATCGAGCGGCTCGAGTCTCGTCGTGGTCAGAAACCCCCGAAGCGTTTTTCGCGGAGCCCGTGCATCCGCAGACGGGACGGCGTACTCGATCGTGTGATAGTAGACGGC
>JBKPKC010000208.1:0-7788 GCA_046765595.1 Nitrospirota bacterium | reverse complement strand
ACCTGGACCTGCTTGCGGCCGTCGGTCCTGAGCCACAGTTCTGCGGAATGGCTGGTGACGTCGCCGATCGCCGTCCCGTCGGGGAGACTGGGCTTCTCCAATTCGGCCCGATCGACGAAGGGACTGCCGAGCGGCAGGTCTTCCCGTGAAGCCGAAACGCAAGCCGCGAACGGAAGCGCCGCTGCATAGACCGCGAGAACACCAAGGATGGACAGGACTCCCGCCGCTCTCACGGTTGAAAATCGAGCCGAGGGTCCTGCATACTGCCTTCTACGAGGAGTCGTCATATGAATGATTTGACTTGTCTGATCCAGGGTTGCCAAGCCAAGGTCTATTCGCCCGCCGGCACTCAGCACGTCTGCAAAGAGCACTTCTTGAACTTCCTCACCTGGCGGCGCCGCAAGGGTCCCCAGATGTTCACCCACTACGCCGGCCTGACCATGGAGCAGCGCGACTCCATCGCCGCCGAATGGTCCAAAACAGTGTCCGTTATGGAAGCGCCCTCCCCGTCGGCGCCAAAGCCGTAAAGACTGGCTCCGACCCCTGCCTTTGGTACCGCCTTGTGGATAGACCGCTGCGCGGTGACCTCACCATCTCGACACGTGACCTCGTCAGTCCTCGCTTTTGATGACGGGGCTGCCGTGGTGATGAATCATCAACCATTCATCGCCAATGCGCTCAAAGAGATTGGTGGCCAACACGCGAACTTGCTGGGACTCATCGGATTGCTGGCTCGTGATATTTTCCACGCAGATGACCCAGGCCATGTCACCTGCGACCTGCACGATCGACTCAGTCAGCTCAAACTTCATCGAAAAGGTGTTATTGAAGATCAACACCCAGGAGTCGCGCACGGCGGGCCAGTCGGAACGAAGCGACCATCCCGGATGGACGCACGTTACATACTCAAGATGCGCCCACACCTCGTCCATCTTGGCGATGTCGAGGCTTTCAAACGCTTCGTAGAACTTCCGGTTCGCTTGCGTGACTTCTTGAATCCGTCGTTCGAGCACACGCACTCTCTTGGTTAAATAACTCCGGTCCTTCTCCGCCCCACCCACGATTGCTGCGCAATCGTTCACCCTTCTCACCCACCCCAGCCCACCGATTGTTGCGCAATCGTTCACCCGGGACGCGGCCTCTCCGGGCGCCGGTCGGCTGTATGCGCGCCGGGGCGCTATCATACTGGAACCACGGCTGAAGGGCGAGAGACATCGGACGGCTAGGCCGCGGCCAGCCTGGACGTCTGCCGGTGGACGACCCACACCCCGCACAGGATCAAGAAGATCCCAATGATCTCGACGAGGCCGACTGCTTCTTTGAGAACCAGAGCGGAAAGCGCCACGGCTGCCACGGGCGTGAGATTGCCGAGCACTGAGGCGCGCGACGGACCGATGCCGTTGACGCCGAACAACCAGGCTTGTTGCGCGATGGCCGTGGCAAACACCACCAAGTAGGCTAGCGCAAGCCAGTCGGACAGGGTCACCGAGGCGAGGCCGGTCTCGAGCATCTTTTGATCCGTCCATAGAAGCGGAAGCTGAAAAACCGTTGCGGCCAGCGTCGTGGTCCAATTGACCGTCAAGGCGGGAATACGCTCCATAATTGTCCGGCTACCGATCGTATACAAAGCCCAACTGGCGACGCCGAGAAACACCAGTGTCCCGCCGAGCAGCGGCTGTTCCCCGGCAGCGCTGAAGCCGGCCACCGACACCAATGCCACGCCGACGAACGACAAGACACCGCCCGCCCAAACCGCTCCGAGCGGCACATCTTGAATCAAGAGCGCCGACAACAAGGCCGTGACGACCGGCAGGGAACCAAGGATGACGCCGGCCACGGCGCCGCTCACATACTGGAGCCCGATGAGGATGAGCAGATGGTTGCCGAGAACGCCCAGGCCTAGCAAGCCGAGCGTAAGATAATCACGCCCCGTCAAGGGGGCCAGCGTGCCGCCCTGCGCCAACCAGGTGACGATCAAGATGGCCAGTCCTCCTAGATCGCGCAGGATCGACGCTTCGACGGCGGAAAACCCGCTCAAGGCCAGCTTTTGTGCGACGATGGAACCGCCCCAGAGCACCGCGGCGACCACAACCGACCCATACCCGAAGAGCACGCTTTTGGCCATGACAGGGCATACAATCCTTCCTCAGAGCGGTCAAGCATATTCGGACCGAAGGACACGGAAGGCCTCACGCCAGCCGAGCATTGTGTGAGTTTCCAACGGCCGTGCCCAGCCGTCCGCATCTATGAACGCAGCGCCCCTGCACTCGTGACACTCGGGTCTTTGCTAGGTGTTTTTGAGGGTTCGATTCCGTTTCATGAAAGCATGAAGACACGCCCCTCTTCTCCGTCGCCGGCAGCCGGCAAGCCCACCTGTCGCCCCGATCTTGCAGAATATGAGGCTGTGTTGAGCGACTTGGACGGCGTCATCACGCACACGGCCCGGCTGCATGCGGCCGCCTGGAAGCGGTTGTTTGACGACTACCTCAAAGCGATCACCGCCCGTACGGGCACGGCGCTCAAGCCCTTTGATCCGGATGAGGACTACCGAGTGTATCTCGATGGAAAGCCGCGTCAGGACGGCGTGCGGGATTTTTTGAAATCGCGGGGGCTGACTCTTCCCCTTGGGTCGCCCACCGACGGCGCCGATCGCGAAACGCTCTACGGCATGGGCAACAAGAAAGACACGCATTTTGACGCCGCGTTGCGCGAAACGGGGGTCACGGTCTATCCAGGGACTGTGGAGTTCCTGCGCCTTGCCAAAAACGCCGGATTGAAGATGGCGGTCGTTTCATCGAGCCACCATTGCGCCGAAATCCTCGAGACCGTCGGCTTGACCCCACTGTTTGAGGTTCGCGTCGACGGTCATGAGATCGACCGGTGTCATCTTCCCGGGAAGCCGGCTCCGGACGCATTTCTCGAGGCAGCACGGCGCCTGTCGGCTGACCCCGGGCGAGCCATCGTGCTCGAAGATGCCCTGGCCGGTGTCCAAGCCGGCCGCGCCGGACGGTTCGGGCTCGTGATCGGTGTGAACCGGCGCAATCAGGCACAGGCGCTTCGGGAGTTCGGCGCCGATATCGTGGTCGAGGATCTCGGCGAACTTTTACCCGAACGACCCGATCGCGCATCTCCGCCGCGGTGACTGCCCAGGCGTCGAGGGACTCTTCATGATCCACCGTCCTCGCTTTCATCCGCCTCCGCACATCTATCCGCCCGATGAATGGAACCTGATCGAAAAACGATTCATGCCCGATTTGCTCGAGCAGGGCGAGACAATGTTCGCCTTGGGCAACGGGTACCTCGGCATGCGCGGGTGCTTTGAGGAAGGCGGGCCCATCGGGCAGAACGGCACGTTCATCAACGGATTCTACGAGACCTGGCCGATCATTTACCCCGAGAACGCGTATGGCCTGGCGACGACGGGCCAAACCATCGTGAATGTGACCGACAGCAAGAACATCAAGCTCTATGTCGACGACGAACCGTTCTGGCTTCCGCACGCCAACGTCCGGAGCTTCGAGCGGCGGCTCAACATGAAATCCGGAACCCTGGATCGTGACATCATCTGGGAAACGCCGTCCGGCAAACGCGTGTCGATCAAGTCGCGCCGGCTCGTCTCGTTCGAGCACCGTCATGTCGCGGCCATTGTGTACCACATCACGCTGCTCAACGCGCCCGCCCCGGTCGTACTCTCATCGGAAATGATCGCCAACGAGCCGGCGCCCAGACGCGCGAATTACGATCCGAGGCAAGCCAAGGTGTTCAGCGAGAAAGTGCTGAACCACCGGCTCAGCTATGCGAAGGGTCAGCGCATCGTGCTCTGCCATGCTACGAACAAAAGCGGACTGACGCTTGCCTGCGCCATCGACCATGCAGTGGAGACGTCGTTGCGAGCGACGTGGAAGACCAATTACACGCCCGACGCCGGCCAAGTCGTCGCCAGCATCGACGCCGAGCCAGAACAGCCCATCACGTTCATGAAATACATGGTCTACCATACGAGCCACACGGCGTCTCCCGAGGAAGTCTGCGCGCGCGCGGAGCGCACCCTGGACCGCGCGGTGGAAACAGGCTTTCCCGCGTTGCTGGCGGGGCAGGAGCGTTTCATGGACGACTTCTGGGAACGCAGCGACGTCAAAGTCATGACGAATCCCGAGCTGGCCAAGGCGTCCACGACCGCCGTCCAGCAGGCGCTGCGATTCAATCTGTTCCATGTGCTCCAGGCCTGCGCACGCGCGGAAAACACCGGCGTTCCGGCGAAGGGACTGACGGGAGCCGCATACGAGGGCCATTATTTCTGGGACACGGAAATTTACGTCCTGCCGTTTTTGACGTATACGGCACCGCGCATCGCGAAAAATCTCTTGAGGTTCCGCCACGGCATGCTGGACAAGGCGCGCCAGCGCGCACGCGAACTCAATCAGCGAGGAGCCATGTATCCGTGGAGGACGATCAACGGCGAGGAAGCGTCGGCCTACTATGCGGCGGGCACCGCCCAATACCACATCAACGCGGACATCATGTACGCGATGAAAAAATATATCCAGGCCACTCAGGAGGACGAGTTTCTTTTCGACGAAGGCGTCGAAATGCTGGTGGAAACCGCCCGGCTGTGGCGGTCACTGGGCTTTTATTCGACAAGGAACAATGGACACTTTTGCATTCATTGCGTGACCGGTCCGGACGAATACAACACGGTCGTCGACAACAACGTCTATACGAACCTCATGGCACGGGAAAACCTTCGTTATGCAGCCGAGACGGTGGAACGCGTGCGCGAACTCCGTCCGGATCTGTTTACCGCCCTTGTCCATAAGACACGGCTCGATCTCTCCGAGGTGGCCGAATGGAAGCAGGCAGCCGACCGCATGTATGTGCCCTATGACGAGCGGCTTCAGGTCACGCCCCAGGACGACCAATTTTTGAATCAAGAGCCCTGGGATTTCGATCGCACTCCCGCCGACAAGTATCCGCTCCTGCTCTACTTCCACCCGCTGACCATCTATCGCTATCAAGTCATCAAACAGGCAGACCTGGTCCTGGTCATGTTGCTGCTGGGCCACGAGTTTCCTCCCGATCTGAAACAGCGGAACTTTGCCTTCTATGACCCGATTACTACGGGGGATTCGTCGCTGTCGGCTTGCATACAAAGCATCATGGCCGCCGAAGTGGGCGAGATGAGCAAGGCGTTGGATTATGCACGCGTCGCCACGCTGATGGACCTCGGCGATGTGGCGGGAAACGTCAAGGACGGATGCCATATCGCGGCGATGGGAGGCGTATGGATGATCTTTGTATACGGCTTTGCGGGATTACGCGATTACGGGGGGCAGCTCTGCTTTTGGCCTTCGTTGCCTGAGGTGCTGCATTGCATCCGATTTCATCTCCAATACCAAGGCCAAACGCTTGAAATCAATGTACGCCAGGACACGACGCAGTATCGGTTGAAAAGTGGCAGCGGCCTGACGATCCGCCACGAAGAGGAAGAGGTCAAGTTGTCGCCCGACAGCCCACCGGTCGAACGGCCCAACCGCAAACACGATGTTGGATCGAAGGAGAGTGCCTGAGCAGGCGGCTTCAGGTCTTTCTGCGAATGAGCAGCACTCCGTCCCGGATGGTGACAAGCACGGCGGACACGTCGGGATCCGATGCGACGATTCGATTCACCTCCTGGATCGCGGCCGTGCGATTGTCAGGAGGCGGCTGCAAAAGGACGTCTCCATCCCATAACACGTTATCAATCACGATCACACCCTCAGGCGACATCAGTTCCTTTGCCCGCCGGTAATAATTCACGTAGTTTTGCTTGTCAGCGTCGATGAAGATGACATCGTAGCGCCGCTCGAGCGATCGCATCGTCTCGATCGCGGGGCCCATATGAACGGTGATCTTCCGTCCGTGGGGCGACATCGCGAAGTATTGACGCGCCACCGCAGCCGGCGCGCCGTCGATCTCACAGGTGGTGACGGTCCCGTCGTCGGGAAGCGATTCGGCAAAGCACAGTGCGCTGTAGCCGGTAAACATGCCGATCTCCAGAACGTGCCTGGCCCTGACGAGCTGGGTCACCATTTTCAAGAATGCACCTTCGAGGGGTCCTACTAGCATCTGCGGACAATCCATTTGTGCGAGTGTCTCCGCACGCAGCGCCCGGCAGACTTCAGACTCCGCCGTGGAATGGGCGCACGCATAGGCCTCGATCTCGGCGGAAACTAACGCCTTCATGGACGCATCCTCCCCGGTTTGAAAGTTGTTCCGTTGCATGCGAGACTGCAAGGGCCGCGGGCGTCGAGCCGCGCATGATCATAGCATGCCGCCAGCGAAGGAAGGGCCCCATGAAAACTCTCAAGACGCTCGAGCCGCTGACGAACCGACTCCTCGAAATCCAGCGCATCAATAGTGCCGCCTCAGTCCTGTCCTGGGACCAGGAAACGTACATGCCGGCAGGCGGGGGCGCGGCACGCGCCGAGCAAATTGCCGCTCTTCAAGGCATCGCGCACCAGCAGCTGGTGTCGCCCGACACCACCCGTCTCCTGGGCACCTGGCTCGACCTCCAGACCGGCCGCCCTGTCGAACAGGACGGAGAACGTTGGGACGAATCATCCAGCGCCGTGCTGCGCGAAGTGTGGCGCGACTACAGCCGCGCAAAGAAACTGCCGTCGGAGTTCGTCACACGGCTGAGCCGCGAATGTTCGCTCGCGCAACAAGTCTGGGCCGAAGCCAAGACGCAAAGTGATTTCAAGTCGTTCCTTCCGAGCCTGCGCAGCGTGTTGTCGCTCAAACGGCAGGAAGCCCAGTATCTCGGATTCGAGGAGACGCCGTACAACGCGCTGCTTGATGCGTACGAGCCGGGATCGACGGTCGCCGCGCTGCGGCCGCTGTTTGCACAGCTCAAAAGGCGCCTGGTCCCGTTGCTGAAACGGATTCAACACAGTCCCGCCCAAATCGACGACACCTTCCTCTACCATGCCTACGACCAGGCGCGGCAGATGGAATTCGGCCGGCTGGTGCTCATTGCGATGGGGTACGACTTTGAAAAAGGCCGTCTGGATCTATCGGCGCATCCCTTTACGACGTCGTTCCATCCGACGGACGTCCGTGTCACCACGCGCGTGTACGAACACGATCTGCCGTCGTGCTTGTTCAGCTGCATTCATGAAGGCGGCCATGGGTTGTACGACCAGGGCCTCGATCCCGCGCATTACGGCAGTCCGCTCGGGGAATCGGTCTCCCTGGGCATCCACGAGAGCCAGTCGCGCCTATGGGAGAACTGCGTCGGCCGATCCCGCGCCTTCTGGCGGTTTTTTTACCCGGTCCTCCAGGCGACCTTCCATCATCAACTGCGCGCGGTGGACATGGAGCAGTTCTATGCCGTCATCAACTGCGTGAAGCCCTCCTTGATCCGCGTTGAAGCCGATGAGTTGACCTACAATCTGCACATCATGCTGCGGTTCGAGATCGAACAGGATTTGGTCGAGGCCAAAACGCAGCCTGAAGACCTTCCCGACATCTGGAATCATAAAATGAAGGAGTACCTGGGAATCGTACCGTCGCAGGACAGCGAAGGCGTTTTGCAGGATGTGCACTGGTCGATGGGCGGCTTTGGGTATTTTCCCACCTACACGATGGGCAATCTGTATGCCGTTCAGTTTTACGAGCAGGCGAAACACGAGATTCCTCACCTCGAGGAGGAAATCGCCGCGGGGCAGCTGATGGTCCTTCGCCGTTGGCTCGGCCAGAAGATCCATCGTTGGGGGCGTACATTCACTCCCGATCACCTCGCACAACGTG
>JBKPKC010000207.1:0-6569 GCA_046765595.1 Nitrospirota bacterium | reverse complement strand
CGCCATCACCGAAAACTCAAAGCGAAACTACCTCCCTTTCGTATGGTTGCTGCTTGAATTAAGGTAGACCGTGCCTAGGCGGGTATTGTACAGTTCAGCGCGTGACACGCGTCGCTGGAATCACATGCTGAGACGCAGAAAGTGAACGAGTGAGATGATGTCGGCCGCAGAGAAACTGGCTCGTGCCTTTCACGAGACGGGCTCATTCAAGTGGGATCAGCAAAAGGGATTTACGCTGGCCTCGGGGCAAACGAGCCCGTTTTATGTGGATTGCCGCGCCTTGATGGCGCATCCGTCCGCCCGCCGCTTGGTCGGCCAACTCGCGCATCAGGCCTTGACGGGCGTAGAGCTGGATTGTCTCGGCGGACTCGAGATCGGCGCGATCTCAATTGCGACGACGATCTCCGATTTCGGCTACGCGGCCGATCCCAAACGGGAGTGGCGCACCTTCGTCGTGCGGAAGCAGGCGAAGGATCATGGGTTGGGAAAGCTCATTGAGGGCGCCATCAGTCCGGAAGACCGTGCCGTGATCGTGGACGATGTCCTGACGAGCGGAGGGTCGCTGCTCAAAGCGATCGCGGCGGCGAGGCAGGCCGGACTTCTGGTAGGCCACGCGCTGGTGATCGTGGATCGAAAAGAACAGGAAGGGCGGGCGATCGTCGAGCGGGAAGGCGTGAAGGTGATCAGCTTATTGACAATTGATGATTTGACGGCCGCTCACCGCCAGCGGGCGGAATAGCGGACAGGATCACTTGCAGCGAAACTCGATGCCCCATCGCCGTTCACGGACGACCTCCTGCCCGCCTTCAATGCCCCCGACCACCCGCGCACGACCCTTGGCTTCCCCTTCACGGATGATCGCATAGCCGGCTCCGCACGTGTCGCTCATCAGGGCGAGCGCGTCCTTTCGGAACGACGACAGCATCGGACCGTGCTCCGCTTTGAACGGATACGTGACCACGCCTCCATTGTCATCGTGTTGCGCCAGTTTTGCGCCCTCAGCGCATCCGCAAACAAGGAGCAGGAAGGCCCATCCAAGGCTTGACCAATTCTTCATGCGGCTCCTATGATAACCCAACTCCTTTGTGATGGAATACTTGACTGCCCTCAGGAGGTCTCCATGATGTACCGAATCGCCATGACATGGATCGGGGCCCTGCTGCTTATCGGCATGACGACGGTGGTCTCTGCGCACCATTCGTATCTCTTGTCCGTTCAGCAACTGCAAGCGGGACTGAAGAAAGCGCCGTCGATGGCACAAAAGGGTTTTGTGCTGATTGATGTCCGCTCGCCCGAAGAGCATTCCGCCGGATTTATTCCGGGCACCGATCTGAACATCGATTTCCGGGAGATCAAGACCAGGCACCGCGAAATCGGCGTTCCCCTGGATGAGCACATCGTCGTCTACTGCCAGTCCGGCCACCGAAGCAACATTGCGGCAGAAACGCTCGCAGACCTGGGTTATACGCACGTGTACAATGTGCGGGGCAGCATGAATGCATGGGTCGAGGCCGGCTACCCGGTGACGCGATAGCGGTCTACTCCCGCTTCAGAGCGATCGGTCACGGCTGTGATGCAGTTCGTCGGGGACTGATGCCGACGATTGCCGGCAAGCCGATATGTCCCGTGGGACCCATATTGAGAAGCGCCATCCAGGGGTGCAGGCCTGCCGTCTTTTCCACCGAATGTTGCAGCGCGGGACTGATCGAGAGATCCGAGGATGAACCGCCGTCCATTGCCATCGCCTGACGGATCTGCGGATAGGCCTCTCGGAGGCATTCGCCGAGGGCGTGCAACGACACGACCTCCGTCGTTTTCATGATGAGAATGTGTCCATCTTGAAGCTCAGCAACGATCGTTTGTTGTGCTTGCTTCCCGGACTGCTTGACGCGGACCTTCCCCGTTCGATCCAGAAGCATCAGCGATTGAGCCGCTTCAGCATAGGGCGGCCGCTGTTCGTCGAACGTATCGATCGACAGATCCAAGATTCCCGCCCGTGACGCGTCCGCCTTCGTGGGTTCGGCCACAAAGAGTCCCATCCAGAACGGATGGCGCTTGCTCCCAAGCGACTTTCCTTGTGCGTACAGCAATCCCAAATAAGAAAAATTTTCACGAAAAAGGCCGGCATTAAAGACCAGGTCATGGCCGGTTCGCCTCTGCCATTCGTGGATATCGGGCGGTTCCTGGAAGGGCTCGTTGCGAAAATAGTGCACGGAGATTTGGTAGCGGAGCGGATCGACCTCCGAAACGACGAGCGGAGGCACGTCGCGGCACAGCGGTGAAGGGTCCCAGACGCCGATGGCCAGACCATCCGCGGGGCGGTCCCACACGACGGATTGTGCCGACGCTGAATGGCCGAGCGATCCAATGATGGAAAGCCAGACGAGAATCGCGAAAGTACGAGCGTGCGTCGAATAACGGCCGAGCTTCATCGCGTCGAAATGAGTATAGGGAGGGCGGTGCCACAGCGTCAAACTGGCTGACAAGCCGCTGGGCCGAAAGCTTATCGCGTCGCGCGCTTCGCAGCCGTCTGCGGAAACATGCTCGACGGCGCATCAAGAATTTTTCTGACAGTGCGGGCCAGCAGTTCCGGCGTAAACGGCTTTTGCAGAAAGCCGCTGGTACCCTGCTCATGACCGGCAAGAATGCCGACGTCGTCCGTAAACCCGGACATGAACAGAATGCGAAGTTCTGGCTTGATCGTCAGGAGATGCTGGGCCAGTTCTCTTCCACCCATGCCGGGCATCACCATGTCTGTCAGCAGCAGATCCAACCGATCGAGTTCTTGCGAGGCCAGCAGGCAAGCCTCCAAGCCCTGTTTGGCTTCAATCACCTTGTATCCGAGCTTTCTCAGCGCGTCGCGAAGCAAAATGCGCACGCTGGCATCGTCTTCCACCAAGAGGATGGTTTCATGGCCTCCGAGAGGTTCTGAGGACGTTTCTGGGGAAGGCGCAGGACGGACATCGGCCGCCACCCGGGGAAAGAAAATATCAAATCTGGTGCCTTGCCCGACGCGGCTGGTGACATCAATTCCGCCCCCCGATTGCGTCACGATGCCGAACACCGTTGAGAGGCCGAGCCCGCTCCCTTTCCCCTCTTCTTTAGTCGTGAAAAACGGCTCGAAAATATGAGCCTGTGTATCGCGGTCCATTCCGCTGCCCGTGTCGGCGACCGAGAGTTTCACATAGGGGCCAGGCGCCAGGGAATCGACGTGATACAAAGGGCTTTTGGTCAACTCCACTTGAGCGGTCTCGATGGTGAGCGTCCCGCCGTTGGGCATCGCATCGCGGGCATTGACGACCAGATTCATCAGGACCTGTTCCAATTGGGCATGATCGGCCCGGACCTGGCTGTTCCCTGAATCAAGCCGGATGACGAGGCGGACATCGGCGCCGATCAATCGCTGCAGCATCCCTTCCAAGCTAGAGACGACGTTGTTCACGCTCAAGTGCTTGGGTTCAAGCGGCTGCTTGCGGCTGAACGCCAGCAATTGACGGACCAGCATGGCGGCGCGTTCGCCGGCCTTTTGAGTCTCTTCGATCTTGGTAAAGAGCGGGTGGTCACGTCCCAATTCCTCAGAGAGGACATGGCTGTATCCCATGATGACGGTGAGGAGGTTGTTGAAGTCATGCGCGATTCCTCCGGCAAGGCGCCCCACAGCTTCCATCTTTTGGGCTTGCCGGAACTGCCGTTCGCTCTGGGCCAGCGCCTCTTCGGCCCGCTTCCGGTCGCGGCGCTCGTCGCGTTCGCGGAGGGCGCGCTGGACCGAAGGGACGAGCCGGCCCAACCGTTGTTTCAAGACGTAGTCCGTCGCGCCTTGATGCATGGCATCGATGGCTAATTCTTCTCCGATCGTGGCCGAAACAAACAGAAAGGGAATGTCGGGTGCCTGTTGCCGGGCCAGGGACAGCGCCGTCATGCCGTCGAAGCCGGGGATGGAATAATCCGCAAGGATGAGATCGTAGCCGCCCTCGTCAAGGGCGGCGAGAAAGTCGCTGCGCGTATCCACCCGGTGGGCGGTGCACGCGAGCCCCGCCTCCGACAGTGTGGCGGCGACGAGATCGGCGTCGACGGGATCGTCTTCGAGCAGCAGGAGACGGAGCGGGCTTTTCACGGGTCCTCTCGGGCGGACTCCTTTCCGTCAGGATGCCTCATGGTGCAGAGATTCAGTTTCCTTCGGGCGGCGGTTCGTTGATGACTCCCCAGAAAATGCCGAGCTCCTTCACCGCCGAGATGAACTGCTGAAACTCGACCGGCTTGACGACATAGGCATTGGCTCCGAGGGCGTAGCTCTGCGCCAAATCCCGTTCTTCACGGGACGACGTCAGCATGACGACGGGAATTGGCTTCAGATTGGCGTCGTTCTTGATCGTTCTCAACACCTCGATACCGTCTACTTTCGGCATTTTCAGATCCAAAAAGACGACGACGGGGTTGCCGCATTCCCGGCTCTTGAAAGCGCCTCGACAGTACAAGTAATCCAGAACTTCGGCGCCATCATGACAGACGACCACCTTGTCCGCAATGTGGTGCTCTTCCATCGCGGCCAATGCCAGCTCCGCATCGCGCGGATTGTCTTCCGCCAACAAAATCGGTTTCACGGTGGTCATGACGACGTCCGCTTCAACGGAAGCGACAGATAAAATGTCGCTCCCTGGTCGAGGGCTCCTTCGGCCCATGTGCGCCCGCCGTGCCGGTGAATGATGCGCCGCACATTGGCGAGGCCGATGCCGGTTCCTTCAAACTCATCGTTCCTGTGGAGTCGCTGAAAGACGCCGAACAGCTTGTTCACGTACTGCATGTCAAACCCCACGCCGTTGTCGCGTACGAACACCGTGACTTCGCCGGGGGCCTCGCGGGTCGCGCCGATCTCGATGCGCGGCTTCGGTCTTGTCGCGGTGAACTTGACGGCATTGCTAATTAAATTCATGAATACTTGACGAAGCATCGCCGGATCGCCGGGCACATCCGGCAATGAGCCAATTGTCCAGGAGATGGACTTCCCTTGCAAGTCAAGACGCAAATCATGAATGACCGTTTTGACCAACTGATTGAGATTGACGGTGCTGTGGAGCATCTCCTGGCGTCCCATCCGGGAGAATACGAGGAGATCGTCGATCAGCTGGCCCATCTGTTTCGCCGAGTCGGAAATCGTCTCCAGGTAGCGCTTGGCCTTGTCGTTCAAGGACTCGCCGGCCGTCTTCGACAGGAGCGCTGCGTACCCGTCGATATGGCGTAACGGCGCCCTCAGGTCATGGGAGACCGAATAACTAAATGCCTCCAACTCCTTGTTGGCAGCTTGGAGGAGCTCACCCTGGCGCCGCAACTCCGCGGCCACCCGCCGACGGTTCGTAATGTCGTAATGAATGAGAAAATAGACCGATCCCAGCAGGACGAGCTGCAGCACCGCCCCAAGCGCCAACAACGCAATGGTGCCGCGGGTCGTGCCTGCGGATTTCAGCACTCGGGCGCGAGTCGCCTGCTGCTCCGCCGTCTCAAGATCGGCGATCAGGCGATGGATGTCGTCGAGTTCCCGCTTTGCGACACCGGGCAGCGCCAGGTGACGCACGGCCTCGGCCCCTTGCGAGCTCCGCTTGCTGATCGCGTTGGTTTCGATGTCCAATTGCTGCTGAATGAGTCCTTCCAACTGCGTGATCCGCTCCTGCTGGCCGGAAGGACCGGCCAATGCCTGCAGATAACGTGAAAATTCCGGCATCTGTTCCACGAGCCCCCGGTACGGTTTCAAGTACGACTCATCGCCCGTGACCAGATATCGGCGGTGACCGCTTTCTGCCGCAATCAGGGCTTCCTCAATGGATCCGAGCAACTGCACCAGCTCGTGGCTCGACGTATCGAGCCGGCTGTTTTTGACGACGACCGCGGTGTTGCGGTACGACATGATGCTGATGACGATAATGCCAAGAAAGACAAGGCCGAACCCCGCCAGGACCCGCTGTTCGATCGACCACTGGCTCATCCATGCCACGAACCGCTCGGCCCGTTCTCCAAACAGGCGCAGCCAGCCAGGCACGGGCGCCGGCGGCACCCGCTCAGGCAGCGGCGGCGCGGCTGGAGGGCTCGTTGTGGGACGGTCTTGCGTCGCAGATTCCATGACGGTATTTAGACGTGCAACGACAAAATGGTACGAAAACCTAACAAACTCTACTCTGGCCTCCCAGGGCCTGCAAGCAATATTTCAGATGAACGTGCGGCGGAAGCTTAGTGGCCGGCGGTGATCACGGCGTCGTGCGGCACAGTGGCGGAAGCGCCGAGATCGGCGAACATCATGGTCGCGGCCACCACCCAGTCAGTCGCCGGTTGCGGATAGATCCCGATGAACAATGTGCCCGCGAGCCCCACATAAATCACGGCCTTCATCGGCCCCGATACGGTGACCGGTGATGGATCATGCGGCTCGGTGATGTACATTTTCTTGACGACGATGAGGTAGTAATACATCGAGATCACGATGTTCACGAGTCCGACGGTAAGTAGTGTGTAGAGCCCTTCCTTGACCGCCGCGACAAAGATGTACAGTTTCCCGATGAAACCGGCCAAGGGAGGCACGC
>JBKPKC010000206.1:0-5989 GCA_046765595.1 Nitrospirota bacterium | reverse complement strand
ATACGATGGTGTGCGCGTTGGGCGAGCAAGAAGGCAACCGGTCGCCCGTTAAAGTTTCTTGCGCACCTCCTTCCAATTCTACGCCACCTTGGCCTTGCGCGGCGCCTCACCCGTCGGGGGTTCGGGAATGAGGATGGCGTCGAAACGTCGGCGCACAAATGTCTCCACGAACGGCTTCGAGCGGCCGATGCCTGTCTTGATGCTCTTCCACCCTGCCTCGTGGAGTTCGTCGATTTTCGTCCCGAGCGCGTCTTCTGTGGCGGGAAGCGTCACGACCAATCCGGCGGGAAATTTGTGGGTCGCAAGCCAACTCCTGGTTTCGGCGCTGGCGCTGAATCCATCGGCACCGGTGGGAAGCGCCACGACGTACATGATTCCGTAATAAAACTGACTCAGCTTGGCCAACTCATCGGCCGCGTCTGGCATGGGCTTCACGTCCTGTCGCAGGGCGGCTGTGAGACCGGGAAGGCCATTCACGTCGGCTTCTTCCATCAACGATGACAGTTCGACCACGAGAACGGGCGTCCGCCGCTCCCAGACGACCATGTTTGCCTGGCCCTCCGCCGCCGTGACGCGGGGACTGTTCCCGACACGAACCTGCACGGGCACGATGCTCCTCGCGGTCGGCACAAACGGCAACACTGCCCTCCCGTCGCCACCGGTCATGCTCGTCGCCGCGGTGGTACCGTTCACCACGAGTTCGACGGGCTCGCCGCCCAGGGGCGTCGCGCGAAGAAGCCCTTTGCTCAGCAATTTGGCTTCGATCCGCGCCTCCTGCCGAGGCGCCGTGAGACTGTCCTTGACCAGCACCGTCGCCGAGATTTTGTCCGCGCCGGCGACCAGACCGGTAGTGCATACGTGGATGAACGACATGAGGGGAAGAACTGCACGGACGATTTGGAGGAAGAACGGCATCGGCGGGTGTCGAAACAAGATAGCGTCGGAGTGCGGCCTTACGACGAGCGTAAGGCGGTCAGGACTTCGTCGACATGGCCGTCGACTTTGACCTTCCTGAATACGGCCTTGAGGGTGCCGCGTGGATCAATCACAAAGGTACTGCGCTCGATTCCCCAATATTTCTTGCCGTACATGTTCTTTTCTTTGTAGACGCCATAGGCCTTGGAGACGGCGGCGTCCTCGTCACTGAGCAGCGGAAAGGGCAGACCGAATTTTTTAACGAATTTTTGGTGAGATTCCTTGCCGTCCAAGCTGACGCCGAGAATGACGCCTCCGGCGCGGACGATTTGCGATTCCACGTCGCGAAATTCGCAAGACTCCTTGGTGCAGCCCGGGGTATCGTCCTTGGGATAAAAGTACAGGACGACCTGCTTGCCCCGAAAACTCTTCAAGGTCACCGGCTTGCCGTGCTGGTCCGGCAAGGACAGATCCGGTGCCGGGTCTCCCACCGTCAGTTCTTTGGCCATGTGTCAATCCTTGTCAGCGAGGCCCGCCGCCAAACGTCGGTCGGCTCGTTGTCGTTCGATGTTCCTTGGAAACTTTCTCAGTCTGCGGGTTGCCGTACTGATGAAGGGCGGGCGAGTCCCAAATCGTCTTGTCGCCGGGCGCCAGATTCGCCGCTTCGATAAAATGCTGCCGCGCGTCATCGACATCGCCCAGCGCGTTGAGCGCCAAGCCGTAATTGTAATGGGCTTGCCCGGACTGCGGTGCGGCCGTCACCGCTTGGGAAAAGTATTGTTTGGCCTGTTCGAACTGACGGGCCTGATACGCTTGGGTTCCCTGTTCCGTCAACGTGACGGCCTGTGGGGCATTCCCCTGGTCCAGCGCCAATGGCACCAGTGGCCTCACCTTCTTCGCACAACCTGCAGCACCGACGACCAGCACGCACACCATGACCAATGACCACGCTTTCATCATGTTCCTCCTGCGAGCGTCATCCTGATTTCGCATGCTTCCGCGACTCCTCCTCGAACGTTTTTCGGTACAAGACGTCCCACTCCGGACTGCCTTCGACGATGCCGCGTGAGTAAGAGCCAAGCTTGGCGCGGACCTTCCGGTCGATATCCTGCTCCTGCGCCAACTCACCGGCCAGCACGCGCTTGATCTCCTTCAAGATCCGTCCATCCTCGCTTTTCACCTGCACCAGCGGGTGTTTTTTCACCGCCTGCAGGATCACATGAGAAAGATGGCTCACCTTATCTTCGGATAACATGCGCGGGTCGCCGTTTGCCCTCGCATTCCTGGATGCGATGGCTTATAAGATAATTCCGCGTTCACGGACCAGTTTCTGCTTGATCATCGTAAACATTTTTTGGTAATCGACCTGCCCAGCCTCAATCTGATGTTCGTAGGCCTTGAGCAATTGACGGACTTCGCTGTTCAGCCGGTCCTCGACCGACAACTCGTCCGTGACGGTCTGATCGAGTGCGTCCACGAGCGCCTTCGGCGCCCCCGTCACCGCCACATGGCCGTCCTGGACCAACCGTGCGACCAGGGCTTCAGCCATATGCCTGACACGTTCCTTGGAGAGCCGCATGCGTCACACTCGTTCGAGCCGAATCCGCGACGCATCCATCGCGCGGCGCAGGACCGTCGGATCGCCCGTGATGCGTCCGATGAGGTTGACACGATCCGCCGGCACGGGGTCCGGCCCGAGGCTCATCGGCGTGCGCCCGAAAAAAATCGCCACCACCTGTCCGGCCCCCCAGAAGGCAAGATCTCCGATCTTCACCTGCGTGGTCGCCGTCTCGCGGTAGTCCTTGACGCCGTCCAGTTTGAAGTAAAACTCCTCGCCCCAGGTGTTCACAGGCGCTTCCACAGGGAGGGCCGCGTAGACTTCCTGAGCCGTTTTCGAGCCTTTGAGCTCTGCTTCGACCTGCACGGCTCCAACGGTAATGCGGATTTTCCTGACGTGATCGCCCAAGGAACGATGCTCTCTTTCCTCAAAACCGGACGATTGAAAACCCGCTCCAATCGCGGACTCTAGCTTGTTTAACCGGTGAAATCAAGGCTACAATCGGCCGTCCCAATGCTGACCTCCACTTTCGTTTTGCTCAAGGGAATCGGTCCCGCAACCGAACGTCGTCTCTGGCAGGACGGTATTGCCGATTGGTCCGCATTTCTCACCAGGCCCGTTATCCCCTACATTTCTTCCATGAAGAAATGCTGGTATGACGACGTGCTGGCCACCGCCCAATCGCGGCTCGCGGGCGGCGGTGCCGATTTTTTTCGCTCCTGCCTGAAGAGCCGAGACCATTGGCGCCTCTTCGACACGTTCCGTCATCGTGCGCTCTATCTCGACATCGAAACAACGGGCCAGTCCGCCCGTGACGGGCATGTGACCGTCGTCGGCTTGTATCAAAACGGAACGCATCACAGCCTGGTCCGTGGCGAGAACCTCACCGAGGAACGACTGCGCGAGGCGCTTGCGCACACCGATCTGCTCGTGACATTTTTCGGGAGCGTCTTCGACATTCCCTATCTGCAGACCGCATTCCCCGGCGTTGACTTCAATAAGCCGCATTTCGATCTTTGCTTTGCCGCCAGGCGGCTCGGATTGCAGGGGGGATTGAAGTGGATCGAGCGCGAGATGCACATTCATCGGGACCCGGCCATTGACGGCTTGGACGGATGGGATGCGGTCCGTTTGTGGCACCGGTGGCGGGGCGGCGACGAAACTGCGTTGGCCCTGCTTCTCCGTTATAACGCCGCTGATGCGAGGAACCTGGAACCGTTGGCTGAACTTCTCTTCCAGCAGATGGTGGTTCGCTACGGTCCGCCATCCGTCTGTGAACGGCCCTCATCGGCCGTCGACCCGGTGACGGCATGAAGAAATCCCCGCGATGGCTGGGCGTCGGGCGAACCGACACGGGCCATGTGCGCAGCACGAATCAAGACGTGTTCGCCGCGATCAACAGCTGCGATTTTTGGATCGTCGCCGACGGCATGGGCGGCCATCCGGCCGGAGACGTCGCTGCGCACCTCGCAGTCGACGCGGCCACCCAGCGCGCCAAGGCATTACTGGCCCAGAGGGATGCGGCGCCGGATGTACGGCAGCAACATTTGGCCGAAACCGTGCTGGCAGCCAATCGCGCCATCCACGACAGGATCAAAGAGGAGCCGTCTCTGAAGGGAATGGGCACGACGGTTGTGGCCATGACCATTGCGCCGACGTCGCCGGCGGTGGCCTATATCGCGCATCTGGGCGACAGCCGGGCCTACCGGTTGCATGGCGGCACGCTTACGCAGCTGACGCGGGATCACACGCTTGTCGCTGTCTTGCTTGAACGCGGGTTGATCAACGATGCCACGGCCCGCGCCTATCCGGACCGGCACGTGCTGGCGAAGGGACTCGGCATGGGTCTCGACATGCTGCCAGATCTCACGTCGACCCCGCTGACGGCCGACGATCTCCTTCTCCTCTGCAGCGACGGATTGACGAAGATGCTCGACGACGCGGACATTGCGTCGATTCTCGTCAAGGCCCAGCGCAATCCCCGGCGCGCTTGCCACGATCTAGTCGAAGAAGCCCTGAATCGCGGCGGTGAAGACAATGTCACCGTCATCGTCTGCGCATATACGACGCCGGCCAAAGTGGGAACCCTGGCCATTGACAAGACCCTACCGGCCATGTAGCCTCAGGGCCTAGCCACACACTCCTTCGCGCCCATCCGGATACCGATTAGCGGAGCGATCCAAGGTGTTGAATCGGTCGTTTGTCTTCTTCCTGTGCGCAATAGTCTTGGCCGGATCAGCCTGTGTGAGCTTGGCTTCCGACGATCAGAGCGCCGAGGCTGCTGTACGCGCGCTTGTGAGGGCCAATGCCGAAAAGGACATAAAGACAATGTCCCAAATGATGGCCCACGACGCCGACATCACCAGCTATACGATCGGCGGCCGAAAATTCGTGGGGTGGTCCCAACTCGAACAGGATCTTCAGGAAGAATTCAACGCGGCCTTCACCATCGAAATCCCCATCCGGGAATTAAAGGTCTGGACCAAGGGCGACCTCGCCTGGTATTCAATGGAAGTCGACTATATCCGAACCGTCACCGCCGGTAGCGACGTCCAGCGCGCGCTGCTCCCCTTGCGGGAAACCGGCGTCTTGGAGCGCAGGAACGGCCAATGGGTGCTCCTCTCCTGGCATGAATCATTTCGAAATGCCGGCAGCGCGGTCACGCTGAACGACCGGATGCCTTCTCCACCGGCATTCACTTTGACTGCATCCGCTCCGGCTCTTGACTTAAGCGGCGAGTGGGAGATCCTTGAAGTGGAGGACGACAAGCGCTACCGGGCGACATTGGACAAGGCCGGCAACGGCCCCTATACGCAGCATGGCGGGCGCTTCGTTACCACCCAGTTTGCCAACCGCCTCTGGCAGGGCACCTGGCAGCAGCCCGGCAACGATCGTGAGGGCGGCTTCGAGGTCCTGCTTTCGGAAGACGGGAAGGAAGCCAAGGGCGTCTGGTGGTATACGCGGGTCGGCAACCACAAGAACATCCCGCCGCGCGAGCATGGCGGGACTTATCAATGGAAACGGATCACCCCTGTGCCCGTAGCGCCGTGATGATCCGCACATATCGGACACGGGCGACGCCTGCTCAGCGCTCAGGCGCATTCGCCTCGAAGATTGAACGTCGTCTGGGAGGAACTATGCATTGGATTGTGCTTTTTATTGGCCTATGGCTCTGGGCTTCGCCGGTTCAGGCGGACGGCGGCCACGACCACCATGCGGTCCCGACGCTGAAGAATCAGATCACCACTGTCGTGACCATCAAAGAGAATACCGTCACCCTCACCTTTGGACCGATCGACCTGCCTTCAGGGCATGAAGGCGACTTGGCGGCCTCCATGCCGAAACACATCTTCCAGCTGCCGCAAGATATGTATATGGTCGGGTTCAAATCCGCCGTCTTCACCCAGGAAGGCAAGCCGCTTCCCCGAAATTATCTTCATCACATCCTGATGCTCAATAACGACAAGCCCAGCGTGTCCTGCCCGGGAGAGCCGCTCTTTTTTAGCGGTGCCGGCC
>JBKPKC010000205.1:0-5025 GCA_046765595.1 Nitrospirota bacterium | reverse complement strand
GTGCGGTTGAAGACCGGTGAACTGTTGGAATCTCAAGACCGGCTGCGTTCCCTTGCGACAGAAGTCAGCCTGGCCGAGCAAAGGGAGCGAAAGCGCATTGCCACGGAACTGCACGACCATCTGCAGCAGATGTTGGTGTTTTGCAAACTCAAGCTGGGCCAGGGAAAACGGCTGGCCGCGTCGATTCCGGACTGCGCTGAATTGATCAAGCAGGTGGACGACGTCCTGACCGAAGCGCTGACATACTCCCGGACGCTGGTCGCAGAGCTCTGTCCGCCGGTCCTGCGGGAATTCGGTCTGGCGGCCGCGCTCAAATGGCTGGGTGAACACATGAGCCAACGCCAGTTGTGCGTGTCGGTCGACGTCGAGCAGAACCTGAAGCCGGTTCCCGAAGATCAGGCAGTACTGATTTTTCAATCCGTGCGTGAGCTGTTGATGAATGTCGCCAAGCATGCACACACCGAGTATGCCCGTGTCGCGATGAAGCGCGACGAGCATGGTATTCGGATCGAGGTCCGTGACGAAGGCGCCGGCTTCGACGCGGGCGTGCTCCATACGCATGATGAAGCTCAGCCGCCGAAGTTCGGCCTCTTTTCCATTCGCGAACGCATGAAGGCATTTGGCGGGACACTGGAGCTCGTCACCGCTCCCGGAAGGGGCACGACCGCTACACTCGTGCTTCCGTTGGAGGAAGTCGTCGAATGCCCCCCCGAGGACCTCCGCCACGACGGTATCGCATCCGGCAGAGTGGTGGTCCCGCCGCAATTGGCGACGACCATGGTATCATCGGGTCCGAAGGCCCTTACCGTGATCCTGGTCGACGACCACGCGATGATGCGGCAGGGTCTGCGCTCGGTCCTGGAAGCGCATCCCGACATTCAGATCGTCGGAGAGGCGTCAGACGGCGACGAAGCGGTGGCAATGGCGCACTCGCTTCAGCCGGCGGTGGTCGTAATGGACATCAACATGCCCCGCCTGAACGGCATTGAAGCAACGGCACGGATCAAGGCGCAGTATCCGGGCATCAGGATCATTGGACTTTCCGTCAACGCCGGACCAAACAATAGAGAAGCGATGCTGAAAGCGGGTGCCGATATGCTTCTGACGAAAGAAGCCGCCGTCGAGGAGCTCTATCGGGGCATTCAAAGCGTCGTCCTCCACCTATAAGTCCTCGGGTCATCCGATCGCCGCATGAGCGGCCTCTCACCAGGGGTACGCAAGATACTCTCTGGCCGCACGACCTTTCCGCCATACCGCTGCAGCGTTTCGCCGCCGGTGTACGTACGAAGCCATCAAGCCTGTGGCTGCGAGGGCTGCGCCGGTCAGCACCGGATGGAGGGAGACGCGGGTGTAGAAGCTCGACTCCCGTACAGACGATGTCCGGCCTCCGCGCTCTTGCAAGGCGGTTGTCGGTCCATACAGATTGTTGTCTTGAGGATGCTCCCCCGGTCGCACGCTTTGTTGTCCGTCGAAGAGGGTTTTCTGCATGAATTTATCGGTCCATCGGGGCGCCAGATTCCCCAGCACTGACACCAACTTTCCGCCTCCGCCTGCGAAGACATCGCGCACCGGATGTTCGGCGCAATGCAGAATGGCTTCCGCCACCACTTCCGGTGCATACAACGGTGGAGGACTGGCCGGCTCATTCGGGAGGTAATTTTTTGCATGCTCTGCGTAGGGGGTATCGACGGCATACGGCTTCACCAGTGTCACGGAAAGCGGGAGCCCGTCGTGCTCGACTTCCATTCGCAGCGCATCGGTGTACGCCTTCAATGCGTGCTTGCTGGCGCTATAGATTCCCTGCAGCGGCACAGCGCGGTCGGAAGACGTGCTGCCGATGTTGATCAGGGCGCCGCCTTCGTGGCGCATATGTTCGACCGCGACACGCGACCCGGCGACCACGCCCCAAAAATTCGTCTCGAATAATCGGCGTTGATCTTCCCACGACACGTCGGTCAGCCGCCCGTACACTGAAACGCCCGCGCCGTTCACCCAGGTGTCGATCCGGCCGAAACGAGACGATGCCACATGGGCGACGCGCCGCAAAGCGGATTCATCGGCAACGTCCGCGGGCATGAACGTCGCTGTACCTTCGCTGGACGCATCTGTCGTGATTTCATCCGCTAAGCGTTCGAGGGCCTTTGAATTTCTCGACGTCAGCACAAGCCGCGCCCCGCGCTTTGCGGCCATGCGAGCCGTCACCAATCCAATGCCGCTCGAGGCTCCGGTGATCACCATGACCTGTTCTCTGATAGGCTTGAGTTGCATATAGTCTCCTTTCAAATAATCGCGCCCCGGAACTGGCGGGAGCGTGCGCATCATCGGTATGTTTCGGAGAGCGACAGGCTAACGTTTCTTCAGCGCGTCCTGATCGAGTAGAGAGGAAGAGGAGCCTGATGGCCTGGACGACGAGGAACAGCAGGATTCTCCTGAGTTCGAATTCATGCTTCGGAATGTCCGCACGGCCGTCTGAACGGCCAAAACAAGAAACTGCTGCTCGGTGTCGGCGTAAGGAACCTGGAGGGACACAGTAACCGGCGATGTCATGCACTAACCTCCTCTTAGCTTGATCACACTTCGATAAAGACGATGAGTCTATTCCTTCATTCCTCCAAAGGGTTACTAGGAGTGGCCCTAGTTGAGAAAGCCACGAGGCGGTGCCACTGCCCTTGGGACATTGCCTTTGAGCGGGAAGAAAAGAAGTCCGTCGGAGAGCGCGGGACGACGTTTGCTTGCCGCCCTATATGGGAGTAGCATCCGCGAATGCGATTCCTTGTAGCTTCGTTTGTTGTAGCTTCGTTTGTTCTGTTTCTTGTCTCGTGTGGGAGCCTTCCACCCGGACCGTCTCTTCCTGTTGGAGAGTTTTATGACCAAGTCCTGGAGCCTCTCGCCGAAAAAATCGCCAATCAAAGGGTGGATCATGAACTAGCCTCTATACCGTCCGGCGGGGCATCACTTGGCAGCGTCGGTTCGCTGATCAATACACCGATAGCTATTATCGGAGCCGCGCTGGATCTGTTGACACACTCGAATGCTCAAGACAAACGCTCTGCGCTCGAAGCCCGGCGGTTGCCCCTGAAGCAGGAACTCCTTGCACTGTTCGAATCACGCACGAAGGCTACGGCGGATGGCTATTCGGTGTGCGTGGAAGGCGTCGAACGCCGCTACAGCGTCAGAGGGGTAAAATTCGTGCGAGAAGCGAACGGCGGCGGCCTTTGCGAGACCGCCGTAATCCATACCTTGCCGCCTAGACTTTAGCCTCTACCGGCGCTCGGATGATCCAGCGCAGTCACCCCGCCTATTCCCGCGCCACAAGGGTTTCCAGGCAGTGCATCGTGAACAGCGTCCCGAACAACACTACTCCGGCAGAGATGACGATTAAATTACGAGCCATGGAGCACCCTCCTTCGGCGCTGTCGACGTATACACGCCGGGTCCGGCCTCGTGTTAGAGCCAAACGTCCCCCAAGCCCCGAAAAAAATACAGAATCCCTTGGCGGATGTAATGAAAGCGAGCAGCCTAGGCTCCCTAAATTTTGCGACCTCGCCGTCGCCGGAACCGTTAGCGACCCTCAAACATTGGTCAGAGGAATCATGACTATTTGTAGGGAGTTGCCTACAACGCAACGCCTCTACGCGGCCCCTGGCTTGACCCGAGGAGCCCAAGGGGAGATACTAGGGCCATATATTTTTTCTTTTTCATGCACCGCTATCTTTCGAATCAGCCAAATCTTTTTGAAAAGGTGGTGCGTCATGAATCTCCGCCAGGAACTTCTCGCCTACTCGCGCGCGTGCGAGCATGTGCTTTCAATAAAGGCCGAGTTGACTGACGAGGAGCGCAGGCTTCTCGAATATTACGTCAACGAATTGTCACGCGAAGTTCTCTCAGACAAGCTGATCCATTGTGACGGAACGGTCGCAGTTGAAGCACGTCACCGATAGCATTCGTCGGTGAACCTCGGGCAACATCCTGCAACTTCGTTGATGGTACCGTCCAAATCAAGGCAGTCCCGCGCCTAGGCCCCCCTCGGCATAAACCGGCGCTACAGTGGTTGGTTCAAGGTCGCACTGGAAGACGTCAGAGGTCGAGTTTCAGAGGCAGAGCCCGTTTCCGAAGATAGAATCGACTCCGGCATTCGCCGCAACGCCAGGGGAACTTACCCAACGGTCGACAAAGGGCATCCCCCCAGCCATGTCTCGACGTCCCGCGCAAAGAAGGAGAAGAACACGACGGACAATGCATCGGCTGTTCTTGCCAATAGACGCCTGGATTCGTCTCGATTCTGCTCGGACGATGTTCGACAAAGCACCTAGAAAGAGGAGCCGCCTATATTCCATGCAGCATCATCCCTTTCGATGAGGCAGGAGATCCGGGGATGGGCGGACTGTAGAAGGGAATATGTTGAAACCACAATCCCAGCTTTCGTAGGATGCGGTCTCCACGTGATCGTCGAGTTGACTACCATTGCACGCATGTGCCGAGGTCGTTGCCTCGTGCTGGGCTTTGAATGAGGCTGATCAAAGAGGATCTTATGAAGACTTTCCTGCTCGTCGCACTCGTGGTTCTTGTTCCCGTGATTGTATCAGGGCAATCTAACGGTAGTTTTGATTCGGGTCAGAGAACGAAGGACTCTTCCAAAGATGAAAGCTGGTTCAAGGCCGCAAATTGTAACGGCTCCCTCGCGAAAACGGAATGGATACTGGCTGCCAACAACTCACCTACCCCCGCGTGCATCACAGGAAAGGATGCCATGGAGGGGGTGCTCGACTTCGATGCCAACGAGGATCAAAGCGCGATTCTCCCATTCACATTGCCCCCGCACTTTGCAGGAAACATTCACGTCACAATTATGTGGCAACCAGCCTCCACGATCGGCTCAGTAGGATGGTGCGTCGAACTCATTCCCTCAGCCGATTTGAAGCGCCAGGGCGGTGCACCCCTCAGCCAAAGTGCGCGCAACTGTGCCTCAGAGGAGGCTAAAAAGTCGGGTCATCATCTCAAGAGGGAACTCGTCGTTAACGTTGT
>JBKPKC010000204.1:0-7195 GCA_046765595.1 Nitrospirota bacterium | reverse complement strand
AGCAGCCGCCGGACCAGGTCGAAGGCTGCCGCCTTGTCACGGATTCTGGTCAACACCGCACGGCCGGACGGCTGATGGCTGACCGTGTAGCCTGAGATCCTCGCGATGGAGCGGTGCACGCAGAGCCGGCCGCTGAAGGACCATGCCTGGATCTGCTGCGGACCTCTCACGGACAGAACACGGACATGATGTTCTCAGCTGTGTATCTTCCTATCGCGTACAGCTGCTTTCATGACACGGTCTTGTCGGTGCTGAGGTACAAGAGCAAAGTGCGGTCACTTGAGACAGACCTGGTGTTTTGCAGCCACGCTTACACGCCGTTAGAGCCGGGACATCTGCGCCGAGCCTTCCGGTTGGCGTTAAAGAAGGCCAGGATCGACGATTGCCATTTTCACGACCTGCGGCATACCTTCGCCACACGGCTCGTCCAGGCAGGCGTCGACACGTATAAAGTTCAACGGCTGCTTGGACACAAATCGCCGACCATGACGCAGCGGTATGCCCATCACTATCCCGAAAGTTTACGGGATGGGGTGGCGATTCTGGATCAGATGGCGGCACTGGGCACAAAAGTAGGCCACTCGGTTGGATCACCAGTGGCCGTGAGTGTCTAAGTGATTGAAGAATTTGGTGGGCCGTGTAGGGGTCGAACCTACGGCCCGCTGATTAAGAGTCAGCTGCTCTACCAACTGAGCTAACGGCCCACCGGGGGATTCAATTTTTCATACCATCATTGGAGGGACTATTCGCAGGTACCAAACTTCAAAGCAGCAAGCACACTCACGGCACAATCCAGCTCGGTTTGGTGCGCCTGACAGGATTTGAACCTGTGGCCCTCAGCTCCGGAGGCTGATGCTCTATCCAGCTGAGCTACAGGCGCTCCTGCGACCAAGGAAGGTCACATTAGCACAGCGTTTTGCAATCTGTCCACCCACTCGGGACGGCCGTGAGGGTGATCATCGGTCCTTGGTGCCGCACCCGGCCTTGCGCAATTCGTAGAGATGCACGGCTGTACGGACCTTTTCCAGCACGGTAGCGTTGGTGGCGGGCTTGCGCAGCCAATCTCCTACGCCCTCTTGTCCTACGGCGTTGAGGAACTGCGTTGGGGCGGCGCCGCTGAGCACGACGATGGGAATCATCGGATGATGCGCATGGAAATGCGCAATGACGGTTGCTCCGGCCATCCCCGGCATCTCCAAGTCGCAGAGGATGGCGGCGACCTCGGCGGCCTGATCCTCACGTTTCATCAAGTCGATAGCAGCGTGTCCGCCATCGGCCAGGAGGGGCTGATAGCCGGCTTTTTTGAGCACCAGTTGCAGCGCGTTGCGTACGTCGGCATCGTCATCGATGACGAGGATCGAGTGATGTGCCATGGTGCCTTTCTGGATCGTCACCGACGCCTCGCCGCTACCTGCGGTCGGTGTCACAGACGACGAATCCGTAGGGGAGGAAGACCTCTTCGCCTTCCACGGCTGCCTCAGGCAGCTTGGCCAATTCAGCCGACTCCCGGTGCGCCAGCGCCTGCTCCTCCGCCTCGAGCGATTCCGACAGGCGAACGATCGGTATGAACGTTTGCACCTCGCAGGCGCCGTTGACCATGGCGGCTTCCCGAGTCGGAACACCCATCGACCGACACGTGAGGGGACGGAAGGCATAGAGCGAGCACAGACGGTTCTCGCTCAAGGCCGGACAGGGAACGTCGTGAAAGGCATTCACGACACGGTCGATGTCTTCGTCGGGCCATCCGTCGAGAGATGGTGAGGATTTCAGGCGGGGCTCAGCGGCTTCGAGCGCGGCCATCTGGCGAACCGCACGGTCGACAATGCGTGTCCGTTCATCGCCGGGCAGTTGTGCAAGCCCTTCCTGGAGCAGGCGCGCGTCAAGGCGCGTGATCGGAAAGACGCCGATGCAGCACTGTGCGCATCCCGCGCGGCAGGGGATTTGGTTCAAGAGGGCGGCATTGGCCCGTTGAAACCAGTCGTCGGTTTTGCCGGCGAAAGTCACGAGGTGCGAAGGTGTTGGGGCCAGCATGCCCCTTATTCCTCCGGAGCGGTGGCGGACATATCCACGATCAGGGTGCCTTTCGGCGAATAAAAGCCCTGGCCGTCGACCTGCACCATGCCGTCGCAATTCTCCTGATAAAATTCGAGGATCCAGCCGTTGAAATCGTATCCTTCGTCCGTGATGTCGGTCGGATCGATTCTCGTCAGCAGGATGAATCGGACCTTCCTCAGCTGATCGGCCACCAGTGAGGCTTCCACGTCATCGTAGGAGGTCAGGGCTTCGAGAAACTGGCCTTTTTCCTGGTCGAAGGCGTCTTGATAGGTGCCCCGGTCGCGAAAGCAAAAAACCTGTACAGGTTTCCTCGCGCGGTCGTATTGAAGGGTCACGTGCACCCAGGCCCAATCGTCGAGGGCCTCGTCTTTCATGTCGGAAGGCAGAATGGGAAGCTGGCCGCGGGACTTCAGAAACTCGATCATCAAGCGGAGCGGAGCAGGATTTTCCTTCTGGCAGAACACCCGAGAGTAGATAAATTTTTCCGCAGGAGTTCCGGCAGGTTGCGCTGTGGCGGGAAGAATCGGAAGCTGCTTGCCCATAAAAAATCCTCAATATGTGGGGTGCCCGCCGTGTCTTTTGCGGGCAAGTTTTCAGTACTCTACGCTGCTTGGTCTCGAAACTGCAAGGTCTCGCCGAAGGCGAATCCCTACGCCTGGAGCGTGTTTTTCGGTTGACAGGCCATGAACGCTTGGATAGACTCCCGCAGGTTTTTGGCTGGGCAATCTCATCACGGTCTCTTTGACGAGTCACTTCATCGCCGAAGTCTCCACTGAGAGGCAGCAGTTCGCAATTCACCTTATTTTGTTTCAAGGAGGGTTTCTCGTATGGCTAAATCAATGACGAAGTCGCAAATCGCCGACCACGTGGCCCAAAAGGCAGGCCTGACCAAGAAAGCGGCCGTCCAGTTGCTGGACGATTTTGCCGCGTTGGCCTATCGGGAGGCGAAAAATGTGTTTGTGGTTCCCGGCATCGGCAAACTCGTGCTGGCCAACCGGAAAGCGCGCATGGGCCGCAACCCGCAAACCGGTGAAGCGATCAAGATTCCGGCAAAGCGCGTGGTGAAGTTCCGCGTGTCCAAGGCCGCCAAAGACGCCATCCTCGGCAATAAGAAGTAATCCATTCCAGTCGGGCCCTCGCGCGAAGCTCTTCCAGCTTTCCGCCTCACGCTCTTAGAGACAAGGGCCGGCTCCCCCAACGGGGGCGCCGGCCCTTCTCATTGGCAGAGCATTGAAAAGCCGCTGGCGGTGTTCCTGTATGCCGTGCCTGAATTCCGGTGGAGCCCTACGTGTGGCTGGGGCCCAAGCCGCTTCCGCCAAACCCGTCGTGTCCGACCAGACGGATGGCATCGCCGTCATGCACCAGCGAATCATCGCTGGCGATTTTTTTGTTGATGGTGACCAGCACTTTTTTTTCACGGATCAACTGCAGTAAGTGCCGCAGTTGCACGCCCTGGCGCTGGATCACCTGACGGACGGTCATCGGCGAAGCCACTTCGCAGGCGAGATCTCGTTCGCCGTCCACTGTCTGAAGCTGCCCCATGAGGGAAATCGTGACCATTGCTCACTATGCTCCCTTTCAATCCCGTTGACTCCATCCGACGGGCCCAACGATAATTGCTCCGCCATGCCGCAATTGGACATTCACAATCCCGGAATGCCGGATTTGCAGTTCGTGCTGTTTGTGTCGGCGCTCTGCACCTCGAATCTCGAAAACATCAATGTGCCGTCTTCGCTGCGAGCCGACATCTTCGACCGCTGTTGGGCGCTGGTCAACACCGACCCGCCGCCCGCCGATCCCAAAGACCGGGTGCTCGATTTGCGCCACGGGACGGATCTCACGCTCGAAGCCTGCCTGTCCACCATCCGATCGCTGCTGACGGAGGCCGGCATCACCCACCTGGTGTGGGACCATCCGGTCAGCGATCCGACGCGCGAAAGTTCTCCTGGCGCCAAACCGTT
Organism: Nitrospirota bacterium; assembly: GCA_046765595.1. Classification (GTDB taxonomy): domain Bacteria; phylum Nitrospirota; class Nitrospiria; order Nitrospirales; family Nitrospiraceae; genus Nitrospira_C. Next base: position 3,179 of record JBKPKC010000204.1, on the reverse strand, counting down.
GATCGATCGTCTTGGCCAATTGTACCCCGATCGTCCCGAGATCGTCGATCCTCCGTCACCGCCCTCCGACGGTCGTTCAGGCGGATGAGCTGCCAGAGGATCTGACACAGTGAAGGTCACGGCGCTCGAGATTCCCGGCCTCCTCCTCATCGAACCGGATCTGTTTCGGGACGCCCGCGGCCTATTCTGTGAAACCTATCATGTCCGGCGATATGCCCACGCCGGGCTCGCCGAGCCGTTCGTACAAGATAATTTCTCGCATTCCGTTCGCGGCACCTTGCGGGGTCTCCACTACCAGGAGCCGCACGCCCAGGGGAAACTGGTCATGGTCGTGGAAGGCGCGGTTTTTGACGTCGTCGTGGATATCCGGAAGGGCTCTCCGATGTTCGGACGCTGGCAGGGAATCGATTTGTCCTCGGACAACTATCGACAGCTCTACGTTCCTCCGGGCTGCGCGCATGGTTTCTGCGTGACCAGCGAGCATGCGGCAGTGTTGTACAAGTGCACGGAGCTGTATTCGCCGCCGGATGAACGCGGCATCATTTGGAACGACCCGGCGCTCGCAATCGCGTGGCCGGTGTCGGTGCCGCTCTTGTCGCCGAAGGATCAGGCGTACGGTACCCTGGCCGCGATGGATGCGCACTTGCCCCAGTACCGGCCGGCAACCGGTTGATCCTGTACGGAACACTGGGCTATCTTATAGCCCCTGAAAAAATCGCGATTCACGCATCGTATCCCGAGTTGAACAGGAGGTTTCGATGAGCAAGAGTCTGAAGGGCACCAAGAGTCATGAAAACTTGAAAGGCGCTTTTGCCGGTGAATCCCAGGCCAACCGGCGGTATCTCTATTTCGCCAGGCGTGCCGACATCGAAGGCTACCCCGACGTCGGGGGGTTGTTTCGCGATACCTCCGAAGCCGAAACCGGCCATGCATTCGGGCATCTGGACTTCCTCAAGGAAGTCGGTGATCCCGCGACCGGCGTGCCCATCGGCAATACGGAGGCCAATCTGAAATCGGCCATCGAGGGGGAAACGTACGAGTACACGCAGATGTATCCGGGAATGGCCAAGACCGCGCGAGAAGAGGGCTTTGCCGAGTTGGCGGAATGGTTCGAGACCTTGGCCAAAGCGGAACGCTCGCACGCCAACCGATTTCAAAAAGGGCTCGACAGTCTGACGAGCTGATCGCCGGTATGGCGGGCAGTCGGAGGGTGGACTGGATCGGAATTCAGCCCACCCTTTGTGTTTCATGGCAGGAGACCTGATGCGAGGACTCTCTCTTATCCAACCGGTCGATCCCGCGCAGCTCGACAAAGAAACCCTGCGCATCTATGAGATTTGCGACGGGTGCCGGCGCTGCTTCAATCTGTGCCCCTCGTTCAACACGCTGTTGAACGGAATCGACCGCTATGAGGGCGCCGTCGCCAAGCTCACCGCGGACGATCATCGTCAGATCGTCGATGAATGCTATTATTGCAAGCTCTGCTTCAATCACTGTCCCTACACGCCGCCCCACCAGTATGAAATCGATTTTCCGCATTTGATGATCCTTCGGAAACGGCGCCTGGCGGCCGAGCGAGGCGTGCGCTGGCGCGACCGCTGGCTTATCGCCACCGATCTCATCGGCAGAATGGGCAGTTTGACCGCCCGGCCGTTCAACTGGCTCATGCAACGGTCGATCGTCAGGCGGCTGGGCGAGGCAGCGGTCGGCGTGCATCGCGACCGGCACATTCTCCCGTTTTCGGGAGACACGTTTCCACGTTGGTTCTCCAGGCGTCGGACGTCGAACGGCGCCGTCAGTCCCGTGAAGAAAGTGGCGTTCTTTTCCAGTTGTCTCGTGAACTATCAGGCCACGGATATCGGAAAAGCCGCCGTACAAGTGTTGGAACGAAATGGCGTCAAGGTTGTGCTGCCCGAGCAGCGCTGTTGCGGCATGCCGGCGTTTGATGTCGGCGATCTGGACAGGATCCGGGAGGCCATCAGCGCCAACGTCGCCTCGCTTCATTCGTGGGTCACCCAGGGGTATGATGTCGTGGTGCCCACTGCGAGCTGCAGCCTGATGTTGAAACGAGAATATCCAGACTTGCGTCCGGACGGGCCGACGAAAGCTGTGGCAGCCCGCACCTACGACATCTGCGAATACCTTATGAAACTGAAGAAGGATGGTCAGCTGGCCATGGACTTTGTGAAGAACCCTGGCCGGGTCGCCTATCAGATTCCCTGTCACCTTCGTGACCAAAATATCGGATTCAAATCCAAGGAATTGATGGAATGCGCCGGGGCGCAAGTCGAAGTGATCGAAAAGTGTTCGGGGCATGACGGCGCGTGGTCAGCCAAGACCGAGTTTTTTCAATTGTCCATGCAGATCGCCGAGAAAGCCGTGCGCGCCATTCGGCAACAGCCCGCGGACCAGATCGCGACGGATTGCCCATTGGCCGGCTTGCAGCTGGATCAAGCCGGCGCGTCGGGGCATGTGGGCGGCAAGGCGGCGCTGCATCCGATCCAGATCGTTCGCGACGCCTACGGATTGCCGTCATCAGGGCAGTGACCAGCGGTAAGGACTGAAGGATGAAAGCGCTGACACCAGAAGATCTCCTGCCTATCGAGGAGTATGAAAAACAGCGTGAATCCTTTCGGTCCCGCATCATCGCGCTCAAGCAACGGCGACGGCTCTCTGTCGGCCCGCTCATTACGCTCGTCTTCGAGAACCGCGAGACCTTGCGCTTTCAGATTCAGGAAATGATCCGCGCCGAACGGATCGTGGAATCGGCGAAGGTGCTGGACGAGCTGGATGTGTACAATGAACTGCTGCCGACTGAGCGCGAGTTGAGCGCGACGCTGCTCATCGAGGTCACGGAAGCGGCGACGATGAAGGAGTGGCTCGACCGGTTTATGGGGTTGGATCGCGGCCGCACGGTGGCGATCCTGGCGGCGGGGGAGTCGGCCTTCGGTGAATTCGAAGGCGGCCACAGTCACGAGACGAAAATCAGCGCCGTGCACTTCGTCCGGTTTCGGCCGACCGAGGGGATGAAAGCGGCGTTTGCGGACCTTCGTCAGCGCGTGTCCTTGATGGTGAACCACAACGGTTACCAGGAGACGGTGCCTGTGCCGGGAAGCTTGCGGGAAGAATGGCTTGCAGACTTGCACGGGAATGTTGGGTCCTGAGTCCGTCATCCACTG
>JBKPKC010000203.1:0-4729 GCA_046765595.1 Nitrospirota bacterium | reverse complement strand
GCGAGTCCGAGGGTCTTCCAAAAATGGAACACCTCCTTGTTCCGCAGCAACACGTCCCCCCGCGTCTCCAAATAATATTGCTTGCGAATGCCGCGTTGAGCGACCGCTTCGCCGATGGCCATGCCTTGCTTGGCCTGGATGAATGCGACGTCGTCTACGATGAAGATGCCCGGCTCCTGCACGCGGCTCAGGTCGTCGACGATCGCCTCAGGGCTGCGCACGCGGTAACTCCGGCCGTAAAAGGTCCACGCGCTGCAGAAGGAGCAGTCCCACGGGCATCCGCGGGTAAACTCGATCGACGCGCAAGGATCGAGCACGCCGATGAAGTACTTGCGCCGATGACGGAGCAGATCGCGCGCCGGATGATGGTCGTCCAAGTGCTCGAGCATCCGCACGGCGGGACCCTCACCGGCACGCGTCACCGCGCCGGGGACGAGGCCCAGATCGACCGGCCCGCCGTTGATCGCCGCGAGCAACGGTCCGATGACGGGTTCGCCTTCGCCTTTCAAAACACAATCGATCGCGCCGTCGGCATGCTCGAGGATGGCGTTCGCGACGAACGACGCGCTGTGCCCGCCGACGAAGACCGTGCAGGCCGGCACGAGCTGCTTCGTCAGCTTGGCCAGATCGACGATTTCGGGCACGTTGGCCAGATAATTACAGGAAAATCCCACGACGTCTGGGCGCTGTTCGCGCAGGAGGCGCACGTAGTCGCCGTGGGATTCCACTTGCAGGTCGAGCAGGGTCACCCGGTGGCCAAGCGCTCTCGCCGCCGAAGCGACCAGTTCAAGGCCGAGCGGTTCCAGACGCAGGTAGATTTTCGTATACATGAGCGGACCGGGATGCACGAGCAGGACGTTCATGTCGACCTCCGTCTTGAACGTTGACTTTAGGCAGCCAGGCGATTCGGCGCAACGCGGTGTCGGCCCAGGCCGCGATCACCGGGGCGATCGCACCTTGTGCGCAATGGACGGGGCGGCGGACGGAACGGTCCGGCTCGCGAGACCAGTGAAGATTGAGCAGGGCGGAGGAAGCGGAAGATATGCCGCAACCAGGAGGGAAGCGCCGATATGTGTGACGGTCTTCTCAACATCCTCCTAGAGAGCATACTTAAGGGTGACTTGTATCCTCCGCCTTTCCCGTCGTCGCTGTCAACCATCGGACCGGCGTCCGTTGAACCTCCCGCGTCCGCCTCGGCTGTGTTATGCTGCGCGAACGCATGAGCACCGCTTCCACAGCACAGAGCGAGTTGGCGGCGGCCACGGCGAAGCGCCGCACGTTTGCCATCATCAGTCATCCGGACGCCGGCAAAACGACGTTGACCGAGAAACTGCTCCTGTACTCCGGCTTGATCCGGACCGCCGGGATGGTGCGCGGGCGCAAAGGCGGAAAAACGGCCGCGTCCGACTGGATGGGCATGGAACAGGAGCGGGGCATCTCCATTACCGCTTCGGCGATGCAGTTTCCCTACAAGGACGCCGTCATTAATCTGCTCGATACGCCCGGACACCAGGATTTTTCCGAAGATACGTACCGGACTCTCACGGCCGCGGACAGCGCCATCATGGTCATCGATGCCGCCAAAGGCGTCGAAGCGCAAACCCGCAAGCTCTTTGCCGTCTGCCGCATGCGCCGCATTCCCGTGCTGACGTTCGTCAACAAGATGGATCTTCCGGGGCGACCTCCGCTGGACCTCATGACCGAAGTGGAGGAGGCGCTCTCGATTCATGCGAGCGCCGTCAATTGGCCGATCGGTTCCGGCAGCGACTTCGCCGGCATCGTGACGCGTGACGACCAACGGGTTGCGCTCTTCAGCAAGACCGCCCACGGCGGCGCCACGAAAGTCGACGTGCAGACCATGGATCTCGCGGAACTCTCCGCCGCCGGCCGCGTGCCTCCCGACGTCATGGGGCAAGTCGAGCACGATTTGGAGCTCCTGGCGATCGCGGGGAATCCCTTCGCGCAGGCACGGTTTCTCGAAGGCGATGTGACGCCGGTGTTTTTTGGATCCGCCTTGACGAATTTCGGCGTCGAGAGTTTTCTGGACGCCTTCGTGCGTCTGGCTCCGTCTCCCGGCGCCCGCCCGGCCGACGGCGATGATGGAACCGCACTGTCCATAGATCCGATAGACCGGCCGTTCAGCGCCTATGTGTTCAAGCTGCAGGCGAACATGAACCCGAAGCATCGCGACAGCACGGCGTTTCTCCGCGTATGCTCAGGCCGCTTCGAACGGGACATGGTGGTGAAGCATCATCGGCTCGGACGTGACGTCCGGCTCTCCAGGCCTCACAGCCTCGTCGCTCAGGAACGCAGCACGGTCGAGGAAGCCTTCCCCGGCGACATTATCGGCATCATCAACCCCGGCATCTTTACGATCGGGGATACGATTTCGCTGACCGGCGGATTCGCGTTCAAACCATTGCCGCAGTTCCAACCCGAAATTTTCGCGCGGATCCGTCCGACCGATGTAGGCAAACGCAAGACCTTCGACAAAGGGATGGAGCAAATGGCCCTGGAGGGCACGGTGCAGATCATGCGCAGCCTGAACGATCTGGAGTCGCTGGTCGCGGCGGTCGGCCGCTTACAGTTCGACGTGCTGCAATACCGTCTGCGTCACGAATATCGAGTGGAAACCGTGTTGGACGTGTTGCCCTTTACGTGCAGTGCGTGGTTGGAAGGGGACCCCTCGACGTTTAAGGCGCCATCCGCCTCCATGATCGTCAAGGATCAGCGAGGACGGGTGGTCGTGCTCTTTCAGGATGTCCTGATGAAGAACATCGGTCGCGATCGGAATCCGGAGCATGTCCTGAAGGATATGGGCTAGCGTATCAATTTTGATCCGCCCGTCATCCGAACTGATTCAACCTCCGCGGGCAGCGGTCAGCGATTTTCCCTGAAAATATCCGGAAATCCGTACGGCCGGGGAATGGCGTATTTCTTGCTGAGTTTATTGCTCGGAGGAACCACGCTATGAGCATTCGCATACTGGTCGCCGACGATGACGCCGATATTAGAATGAGTCTGTCCGAACGCCTGCGTTGGCTCGGCCACGAGGTGGTCACCGCCAGTGATGGCCAAAAGGCGCTGGCGGCCGTGGAAGCGCATGCGCTGGACCTTGCGTTTCTGGATGTCTCCATGCCCAGGCTCAACGGCATCGAGGCGCTCAAACTGATCAGAAAGCGGTGGCCGAACTTGCCGGTTGTGGTGGTGACGGCCTACGGCACGATCCGGCTGGCCGTCGAAGCGATGAAAGAAGGCGCCGTGGATTTCATTACCAAACCCTTTGAACAGGGGCAGATCGACCAGACGGTGGCGACCTTCATCGAGCGGATGGGACAGCGGGTGGAAATCACTAAGCTCATGGGGGAAATCACGCATGACGTCAAGAACCTGCTGATGCCGCTCGTGACCGGCACGGATCTGCTTGCGGACGAGATCGACGACGTCTTCCGGCACCTCTCGACGATGGAACCCGCCCGTGCCGAACAAAGCCATTCAGCCTGCGAGGAAGTGATCACGATGTTCCGCAACACCTCCCGTCGCATTCAGGACCGGATGAAGTCCATCGCGGACTATGCGGCGCTGACCCGCGTCTCGCAACGGTTCGAGCCGTGCGTGATCGGCAAAATTGCGGACGGTGTCGTCAAAGCGTTGCGCACGGCAGCGGAACAGCGTCAGGTTCGGCTGACGGCGGAAGGGTTGCAAGGATTGCCGGCGATCGCCGGGGATGAAGCGCGGCTCTACTCACTCCTCTACAATCTGGTCGATAATGCGATTCCGGAAGTGCCGGCGCATGGCCTCGTGACGATTAGCGGATGCCATCAGGCGGGCGACGATTTCATTTGCATTCGGGTGGCGGACACCGGCAAAGGCATGCCGGCCGACATCCGCGATCATCTCTTTACGAACCGGCTAGTGAGCAGCAAGAGCGGCGGCACCGGTCTCGGGACGAAGATCATCAAAGACGTCGTGGACATGCACGGCGGCCGCATCACCGTGGACAGCATGCCGGGACGCGGCACCACGTTCGACATCCGGCTGCCGATTGACGGGCCGGCGTTCTTGCGGTCGGCAGAGGCGCCGGTGCAAGCCTCGCCCTATTCCCTGTGACGAGTTAGCGCGGAGCCGTCGACTTCATCAAGCTGTCGGCTTGCGGCGGAAGAAATCCCTGATAGCCGCGATGGCGTTCCGCGAGTTCGAGCACCGTAAAGGGCTGCCCGTCCACCACCTCCGGCGCGGAAAAAATCTGACGCAGCTGTCCGCCGGCCGGGCCGACGACGGCGCCCGCGAATTCGACGCCGCTGCTCTTGAGTCGTGAGACGGCCCGATCGATATCTTCTACTCGCACGGCCACGTGATGAAACACGTGGTCGCCGAAGGCGGTCACCCACCGGGGAATGATGCTGGTCTTGCCGCGGGCATCTGGATATGCCTGATCGACGAACAGCGCCGGATAGCCGGTTTTCCGGTAGACCTTCGCGTACCAGTCGTCGTATTCGAGCGTCTCATCGTACGTATAGCCCAAGGTGACGAACTGCTGCGCGCGCCGATCGATATCCATCGTCCGCAACGTCACGTGGTCGACGACCGGGTAAAACCCGACACCGGCTTCCTCGAGCAAGCCGCGCAGGATCTTGGCCGCGCGGTTACGTGCCACGTATTCCGTGACCATCCGTTCAAGCAACCCATCTAATTCACGATTTGTATCCATCTTCAACTCCTGGAGGAC
>JBKPKC010000202.1:0-10043 GCA_046765595.1 Nitrospirota bacterium | reverse complement strand
CGGTTCCGGACGTCTTCGCGGCGAGGATGCGCACCGCGGTTCAGCGGACGCAACGCAAAGCCAAGCCCGATCCGCTGGTCCCAGCCATTCACCATCGCGGCCGCAAGCTGGTCCCGGCGGCGTACGTGGCCGGCACCGGACTGCTGCTCGGAAGTGCCTGGTGGGCCATCGCCGATGGGTCGATCGACCCCTTGCCTGCCATTCTGATACCGTGGGCCGGATTCTATTGGAGCAAGTTGTTTTTTTGGCGGGGCGTGGTCAATTGAAACGCGGGGTCATTTTCGGCGAGATCCGCGCGGGCGCTTTGCGGACTTCCCGTTGAGCAGGGCTTCCAGCCGATCCACGCGCTGTGCGAGGTCGCGGACCAATTGCCGCAGCTCGGGGAGGCGGGGAATCACGGCCTGGGCTTTCATCCAGGTTTCATGCGGCATGATCGGTGCGCCGGAGACGATTTGGTTGGCTTCCACGCTTCGGTTGACTCCTGCCCGCGCCGCAATCATCGCCTGATTGCCGATCGTCAGATGATCCGCCAAGCCCGCCTGCCCGCCGATCATGACGTGGTGGCCGATGGTCGTGCTGCCGGCGATGCCCACTTGCGCCACGATGATGTCGTGTTCTCCGATCGTGACGTTGTGGGCGATCTGCACAAGGTTGTCGATTTTGGTGCCCTGCTTGACGATCGTGCGCCCGAGCGTCGCCCGGTCGATCGTCACGTTCGCCCCCAGCTCCACGTCATCTTCGATCGTCACGCCGCCAAGCTGCGGGATCTTGTGGTGCCGGCCTTCATGTTGCACATAGCCGAAGCCGTCTGCGCCGATCACACTGCCGCTGTGGATGATGACCCTCGCACCGATGGAACAGCCCTCCCGGACGACGACGTTGGGATAGAGGATGCTGTCATCGCCCACCGTCGAATCGGCGCCGATATAGACGCCGGGATACAACGTCACTCTTGACCCGATCGTGACCCGATCGCCTAACGTGACGAAGGGCCAGATCGACGGATCGTTTCCAATGACGACCGCGGCGCCCCGGGTTACTTCCGCGGCCACGCCGCGCGGCGCGGGCGGACGCACGAAGAATCTTTGCGCCACTTGCGCGAAGGCGAGGAGCGGATTAGGCACCACGAGCTGAGGAATGGAGAGGTCGGGAAAATGGCGATGGACCAGGAGCGCGCCCGCCTTGATGCCGCCGGGCAGTTTGGCGGCGTGATCGCTCGCGATAAAGGCCAGCGCGTGCGGAGTGGCGTCGCTGAGGCTGGCCAATGACGACAGGACGCAGGCCTCGTCACCGTGGAGCGTGCCGCCGACCAATTCATGAATCTGTGCGAGGGTGAGGCTGGTCGGGGCGGACAACGATCCCATGGCGGCTTACGTCTTTTTCTTTCCTTTGGCGGCGGGGCGGGACGGCCGTTTCGCCGGTGCCAGGCGGTACTCGACATAGCGAGCGACGGCGCCGACCGTCGACAGGCCGACGAGATCCTGATCCGGAATCTGCAGGTCGAAGCTTTCCTCGATCTTGTACAACAACTCGATCACCGCCATGGAATCGAGGCCGAGATCATCCCGCAGATGATGGTCCGGCTCAATCGTCGCGGGATCGCGTTTCAAATACTCGGCCAAGGCGGCAACAATCTTTGGCGTCACGTCATGGTCGCTCATTCGGCGATGTCCTTTGCGGAGGGAGGCCGTCGGACCCATGGTCAGGCGGCATAACGCTTGATGACGACCGCGGCGTTGTTGCTGCCGAAGCCGAAGGCGTTGAGCAGCGCCGCCTTGACTTTCCGTTCCTGCACGGAGCCACTGATGCCCCGTAACGCGCAAGCCGGATCCGGATCGTCGTAATTGGCGGTCGGGTGGATTTGTCCCGTATGGATGGCCAGCACGGTCGCGACCCCTGCGATGGCGCCTGCCGCTCCCAGCGTATGGCCTACGAGAGACTTGGTGGCGCTGATGGCGATGCGGTCCGCGCGGGAACGAAAGAGCTGGCGAATGGCTTTCGCTTCTACGGCGTCGCCGATGGACGTCGAGGTGGCATGGGCGTTGATGTAGTCGACTTGCGATGCCGCGACGCCGGCATCCGCCATAGCCAGGCGCATGGTGGCGGCGATCTCTTCCCCGTCTTCCCGCGGGATCACCATATGATAGGCCTCGCTGGTCGCCGCATAGCCGGCGACTTCGGCATAGATGCGCGCTTTGCGTTTTTTGGCATGAGCAGCGGATTCCAGCACGAGGGCGCCTGCACCTTCGCCCATGACGAAGCCGTCTCGCAGCCGGTCGAAGGGCCGTGAAGCGCGTTCCGGTTGATCGTTGTATCTGGTCGACAACGCGCGCAGGGAGCAGAATCCCGCGAAGACCAGCGGGGTGATGCTGGCATCGGCGCCGACGGTGATCACGACGTCGGCGCGGCCCTCGCGGATGCACTGCATGGCTTGTCCCAACGCGTGTGCGCTCGAGGAGCAGGCGGTCGAAATCGTATAGTTCGGCCCCTTGGTGCCGTGCGCCATCGCCACGATTCCCGAGGCCGAGTTCAGCGTAATGACGGGAATGAAGTTCGGATGGACGCGATGCGGACGCTGTGACTGATAGAGTTGGGTGATTTCCCGTTCGCCCATGACCATACCGCCCATCCCGGCGCCTACGATGACGCCGATCCGGCGGGCATTTTCCTTCTCCAGTTGCAGCCCGGAGTCGGCCAACGCTTCTTTCGCCGCAACGAGCGCGAACTGCGCATACCGGTCCACGCGCTCGGCCTGGACGCTGTCGAGATACCGCTCGGGTGCGAACCCATGGATCTGGCCGGCGACTTTCGAGCGATATCCCTCCATGGAAAACGGAGTGAAGCCCTCGATTGCCGACACTCCCGACCGGCCTTCCAGAGCGGCTTTCCAAAATTCGCTGACCCCGATACCTATCGGGCTGATCACCCCTAATCCGGTGACGACGATCTGACCCGGCATGCGTGGTTTCCTCGTGCGGCGTGCATCTCTACTTACCGGAAGCAGTCAGGCTCCGTCAACCGCGGTGGAGGACAGCGCTCAATATCGCAGCTTCAGCATCAAGTAGAGGCCGTAGCTGGTGAAGAGCACGTTCGTCAGCCAGCCGGCCACGACGGGCGGCAGGGCGCCGCCGCGGCCGAACGCAATGGCAATCGAATGCGCCGCCCAATAAAGAAAGCCCACGAGCAAGGCTTGGCCGATCCCGATGGCCATGCTGCCGCCACGCGTGCCGCTGCGTCGAAGGCTCAGCGCGATGCCAACAAGCACCATGATGACGGTCACTAAGGGAAACGCGATGCGTCCATAATAATCCGTCAGGAGCCGTGCGAATTGCGAGCCGTGCTGATACAGGCGACCGCGGGATTCCCGGATGTCACGCAAGGTCATCATCTCCGGTTCTCCGGCAAGTCCGCCGATGAAATCGCTGGGAATCAAAGCGAGCGCGATCGGTTTGCGGTCGAATTCGGTCACGGTGGCGGAGCCATCACGATTGAACCGACGTTGAAATCCGCCATGCAGCGTCCAGGTGCGGTCGGCGTAGTGCGCTTCCCGGGCTTCCGTCATGTCGATCAGCCGAAAGTCGCGGTCGAAATGAAACAGCTGCACGTCGGCCAACGTGTCGCCGCTCCGGGCCATGCTGTTGACATGGAGCAATGTGTCCGCGTCGACCCGGGTCCACGGTTGCGGCAGTTTCAACACTGCCGAGGGAGGCTTCTTTTCGATGGCGATCACGCGGATCTCGTCCGCTTTGCTTGTGGCCAGCGGAATGACGGTGGAACTGAACAGCAGGAGTACCAATGTCATCAGCACCGCAAACGCGAGGAAGGGCGAGGCGATCCAGGGCAGACTGACGCCGCAGGCTCGCAAGGCGGTGATCTCGTTGTTGCGCGACAACAATCCGAGCGTCAGGAGCGTCGCCATGAGGACGGCGAGCGGAATGATTTGAAACGAGATGGCCGGGACTTTGAGCGCAAAGTAGGTCAGCACGTCGAGCCATTGGGCGTCCTGACTCAGAAAGCGTCGGACCTTTTCGAAAAAGTCAATGACGAGGTAGACCGTCATGAGTCCGGAAAAACACATCAGAAAGATTTTGGCGTATTCACGGAGGAGGTAGCGGAAGATGATCGGCATGGCCGGTTATTGTTTGCTCATGCGGGCGAACCACAGCAACGTGATGACCAGAAAGACGATGTTGGGAAGCCACGCTCCGGCAAACGGCGGGATCACGGTGGCCGTGACGAGGAATTCGCAGGCGACATTCATCACGTAATAGGCGACGATCACTGCCACGCCGACGGCGAATCCCCCGATGCGTCCGGAGCGTTTGGAGACGATGCCGACCGGGACGCCGAGCAGGCAAAGGATCAACGAGGCCGTGGGAAACGCCATGTCCTTGTAATGTTCGATCAGGCGCCGGAGCGCCCAGGGATCGCGCCACTGGGTTTCGTTCAGCCGCTCGACCAGCTGGTCATAGGAGGGTCGTTCTTCCGTCGTGGCATAGCCGCTCTGACTAAGGGATAGCTTCAAATCGTAACTGGAAAAGGATGCCAACTGATATTGATCCATCTCGTCAGGCCGGCTGTGGATCACGCCGTCGCGCAGGCGCAACGCGACCTGGTCCGTCGAGTTGTCGATCAGCACGTGGTAGGCATGCGCCACGATAATGCGCGGGTCTTGGGGATTGCGCTCGTCCGAGATGAAGATTCCGCCCGACGGCTCATCGCCCTTTTCGGAGACATAGATCGTCATTTTTGGAATCGGTTCGGTGAACGACCCCCGGTCCAACGCCAACACCAATTGGTCCCGCAACAGATTGAGCGCGACCTTCTTGAGGTTGACAGAGCTCCATGGTTGTCCCCATTGCGCCAGCCACATCGTCAGGCCGAAGACCATGAGGGAGAACAGCATGACCGGGCGTGCCAGCCGCAAGAGGCTCAACCCCGCGGCACGCATCGCCACGAGCTCCTTGTCCAGCGAGAGTCGCCCAAAGGCCGTGATGGAGGCGATGATGCCGGCGATGGGGAGCGTCAAGACCAGAAAGGAGGGCAGCAGGTGGGCAAACACCTTAAGGACCGCCCACAGTCCTACGCCTTTGGAAACAAGGAGTTCGACGAGTCGAAGCAACTCGCGGGTCAGCATGACGAAACACAGGACTCCGAGACTGAGGCTGAATGGCGAGAGCAGCTCCGTGAAGATATACCGGTCCAGCAGCGTCCGGAGCATCATGGGGCGGGCCTTTCCGTGTGATTCGGCACACTATAGGGGACTGATCCGGTTCTGTCCACCGGAAGCCCACCGGCCCGCTCGGAGGCAGGGAGGCTTGACAACATTAAAATTCGTATGGTACATGCTGCGCGCGCGATTTGTAACCAAGATGGGTCTCGTGAGTACGTCTTTTCTTCTGCACAGAGCCCGCCCATCCGTTCCCGGTTCTCATATCCCATTGCTCATCCATCATTCTTTCGGTGTGCGTTAACTGGGTTCGGGCTCGGTCACGCAGAGGGCGTGGCCGTTGAGGAAAGGAGGGTTTCTGTGAAGACAAAAGGTACGGTGAAGTGGTTCAACGATCGTAAGGGGTTTGGATTCATCCGTTTGGACAGCGGAGAGGATGTCTTCGTGCATTACTCCGCGCTACAAGGGGATGGGTTCAAATCATTGAAGGAGGGCGAAAACGTCGAATTTGATATCGTGCAGGGCGCCAAAGGACCTCAGGCCGCCAATGTCATGAAGATGTCGATCGCGGCTTCCTGACCGCGAGCCTCAAGACGAGAAAGTCCAGATGAAGGCCTGCCGGAATCCCTCCGGCAGGCCTTCGTTTTTTCCGGCAATCAGCGTGTCACGATTTGGGGCATTTCTTTGACAAAAACTGTTGATACTGTTAGCGTTTATTGACTATTGGAGGTTTCTCTTGGGCATCGACCGCAGTAAGGTTCTGCACAGCGCCCAGCTGTTTGCTTCAAAGGGTCAGTTCGACGCCGCAATCAACGAATGGAAGAAGCTCTCGGCCGAGTCTCCGGGTGACGGGGGCATCCACAATTCCATCGGCGAACTGCATCTCAAGCGCAACGCCACCGCCGACGCGGTCGCCTCGTTTATTCAGGCCGCCAATGCCTTCCGTGCCGAGGGAGCGACGCTCAAGGCCATCGCCACCTATAAGAAAGTCCTCAAGCTGGACCCGTCCCGCTACGACATGTACCGCTTCCTGGGTGATCATAACGCGGAGAGGGGCCTATTGAGCAGTGCCGTCCAAGATTACCTGACGCTCGGCAAGCACTATCTCAAGGAACGCAAGACCAAAGAAGCCCTCGATATCTACAAGAAGATCGTCAGTCAGGATCCCTCCAATCTGGACGCTCAGCAGCGCGTGGCGGAACTCTGCTTGCAGGAAAATATGCAAGACGAGGCCACGAGAGTCTATCTGCAGCTCGGGCGCGAGCGGTCAGGACAGCAACGCTATGCCGAGGCGAAAGAAGCGTATGAATCGGTACTGCGGATTGATCCGGCCAACAGCGAGGCGCAACAGTTCATCGAGCACTATAAGAAAACTGGCGGGACGCCGGTTCGACCGGTGAAAGTCGGAGCCGCGGCTGTCGTGCATACCGGGGAGCCGCCCGATTTGCTGGCGGAGGCGAGCCGGCGCATTGAAGAAAAACAGTATGCGGGTGCGGAAGCGATTCTCAACCAGATGCTGACGAAAGAGCCGGGCAATCCGCGGGTCTGCCAGTTGCTCGCCCGTCTGCACCTTCAGCAGGGACAGTTGCAGGTGGCGCTGGGGGAGTATCGATTCCTGGCCGGCGCAGCATTGCGCGCGCAAGATTACCCTCAGGCTGAAACGCTCATCGGCGAGTTTCTTGCCGTCGAGCCGAATTCCGTCCCGCTCCTCGAGCTGCAAGGCGAACTCTACGAAGAAAAAGGCGATATCGACACTGCCGTGCAGCACTACGGCAAAGCCATCGAAGTGCTGCTCAAAAATCCGGAGCCCGGAATGCCGACCCTGCACGAAGAGATCTTTGAGAAGGTGCAATCCCTGGCGCCGGAGAGTCCTCTGGTCAAACGGCTGGCGGCGTTGATGCGAGGTGAGGCGCCCGCCGAGAGTCCCGCGTCTGCCCCTTCCGCGGCAATAGGCGGATTCACGATCGAGGGCGCGGTGCCGGATGATGCCTGGAACACGACCACCGCCATTAAGGCCGGGCAGGACCGGCAGCGGCAAGACAGGCACTTGAGTCCGGACGACAAGCATCCGGTGACGGCGAAGGGCACGGCCGATGCGTTTTCGGTCGAGAATGCCGCTCCCGATGACGGCGGGCCTTCGACCTCTGAGCCGCCTTCCAGGCCGGTGGAAGCCCCGGTCCTTTCGACCGCGGAGCAGTTTCGCGCCTATGTCGAGGGCGGACAGTGGGCACAGGCCGAACAATGGCTCGGCGCCGTCGTCAGCGCTCAACCCGACGATGCCGAGACGAGGGAATTCTTGGGGCTGGTGCTCGAGCACAAAGGCGACGGTGCTGGGGCGGCCCTTCAATATGGAAGAGTCCTCGAACTGAGGACCGCCGGCCAGACGGTCACCGATGCCGAGTCAATCCGCCATCTCTATCAGAAGGTCAAGGAGTTGGCGCCTGCCAGCTCGATCGTGACCAAGCTGGCGTCGATGTTTGCGCCCCCTGCTCCGCCCGAGCCGGCTGACGGCGTCGATCCCGACACGCACTATACCCTCGGCGTCGCGTACAAGAACATGGGGCTCGTGGACGAGGCGAAGGAAGAGTTCGCGCTCGCGATGAAAGGGCCTGAGGTGTTTCTCGATGCGTGCCTCATGACGGCCGTCTGCCTCAAGGAGCAAGAGCAGTACGATGCTGCCAGCGCGCAGCTCGAACGACTCCTCAGCGACCCCCGGTGTCAGGGCGCCAAGGCCCAGGCCATTCGCTACGAGCTGGGATTGCTGTATGAAAAGCAGCAGCAATGGCAACTGGCCACGACAATGTTCGAAGCCATCCCGACCTTCCACGATGTCCCGCAGCGGCTCGCCGCCATCCGGACGGCCCCTAAACCGGCCGTTGCTGCCAAAGCGTTTCGCTACGCCACCTGACACCGGACGAGCACCTCTACGTCACCTGATTGGGCGCCGGTCGTCCCGCCAGCACCGCTTCGATATTATTGAGGCATGTCATCCCCATCTCGACGCGCGCGGCCAGTGTGGCGGAGCCGAGGTGCGGCAGCAGTACGATCTGTCGGAACGACGCCAACCTGGGATGAAGCCGCGGTTCGTCCTCGAAGACGTCCAAGCCTGCTCCGGCAATCGTCCCGTCGGCCAGGGCAGCGACGAGCGCCGATTCATCGACGATGGGTCCGCGCGCCGTGTTGATCAAGATGGCCGTGCGGCGCATCTGCGCGAGTTGATCCTTCCCGATCAAATGATGCGTTTCGGCGGTGAGGGGCGTATGGAGCGTGACGATGTCCGCGCGCGAGAGCAGTGCGGGCAGTGACAGAAATTCCCAGGCTGCGCTGCCCGGCAAGCGGTCGACTGGTCGATGTGAAGAATAGCAGACGTTCATTCGGAATCCGGTCGCGCGGTGAGCGACGGCCTGGCCGATGCGTCCCATGCCGATGATTCCCAACGTCCGCTCGGCGACCGCTGTGCCGAGCAATTGCGTCGGCGTCCATCCCATCCACTGACCGTCGCGCACGAGCCGGTCGCCCTCAATCAGCCGTCTGGCGGCTGCCAGGATCAAGGCCCACGTGAGATCCGCCGTGGCATCCGTCAACACGTCCGGGGTGTTCGCGACGACGATGCCGCGTTGTCGTGCGGCAGCGACGTCGATGTTGTTGTAACCGACGGCATAATTCGCAAGGATTTTCAGCCCGCGGGCCGAGGCCAATATATCGGCGTCAATGCGGTCGCTCAGCGTGACAATCGCGGCGACCGATTCCGACAGCCCCGATCGCAACGCCGATGGGGGAGAGGAGACATCGAGCGGCTCCCGAACGAGTGTGAATCGCTGTCGAATGGCTGCCATGACGAGATCGGGCAGGACGCGCGACACATAGAGCGGCGGTTTAGCGGAGACCATGAGCGCTATCTTAGCGACTTGCCGCTTCCCTCACAAACGGCAACGCCCGTGAGGAGTGCTGGCGCATCTTTTCTCTCCCCTGTTAGAATGCCGCGCCATGCTCGTCATGCCGGACACCTCCAACGCGATCGGGTCGGATCTCCGCCGGCTCTTCCGTGAAGACCAGATCAAAGACGACCGTCCGACAAGAATCGCGTATGCCGTCGATGCCAGCATCTACCGGATGGAGCCACGTGCCGTCGCCCTCGTAGAATCCGAGGACGATATCCACCGTCTCGTGCAGTATTGCGTCGAGCGCGGCATTCCGCTGACGGCTCGCGCGGCCGGGACCAACCTGACCGGCTCCGCCATCGGATCCGGCATCATTCTCGACGTATCCCGCCTGCATCGCATACTCGAGGTCAGCAAAGAAGAACGGTGGGCCCGCGTGCAGCCTGGCATTGTCCTTGCCGAGCTCAATAAACAGCTGGCGCGCCACGGGTTGATGTTCGGCCCTGATCCCTCGAGCGGCGACATGTGCAAAGTGGGCGGGATGCTCGCCAATAATTCTGCCGGTCCCCACACGCTACGGTATGGAGCGGTTAAGGACAATGTCGAGAGTCTCCGTGTCTGCCTTTCCTCCGGCGCCTGGTTGGAGGCGCGTCGCTATTCCATCGACGGTCCGGCCGCAGAGGGCCTCTTGTCTTCCCATGCCGCGATTCGAGAGACCTGCGCGCTCGTGAAGGCGCACGCTGTTCTGTTGGACGAAAAACGTCCGCGGGTCAGCAAGAACAGCTGCGGCTACAATCTCTTTGGCCTCGCCGATGGGCTGTCACGCGGCATCATCGATCTGCCGAAATTGTTCATCGGCAGCGAGGGGACCCTCGGCATCTTCAGTGAGGCGACCATCCGACTGGTGGACAAACCGCGAGCCACGCTGACCGCGCTGATCCACTTTACGCGTCTGGAGGACGTCGGCGAAGCGGTGCCTCAACTGCTTGAGC
>JBKPKC010000201.1:0-9296 GCA_046765595.1 Nitrospirota bacterium | reverse complement strand
GAAGGCCACATCGAAGAAGAACGGGTCAAAAAAGCCGTCGAAGAAATCACCGGGCGTTGCCTCTTCATGAAAGTGCTTGGCTCCTATCCGGCCCACACTTAAATCCCATGACGCTACACGTCCATCCCGACATCGCCGCCTTGACTCCTTATGTGCCCGGAAAACCGATCGAAGAGCTTCAGCGTGAGCTGGGTCTCTCGCACGTGGTCAAGCTGGCATCGAACGAAAATCCGCTTGGTCCCTCGCCCAAAGCCATGGCTGTGATCAACGAAGGAGTGGCGACGCTCCATCGGTATCCCGACGGGGGTGCCTTCCGGTTGCGGCAGGCGCTTGCCGACCGCTGGAAGGTGACCACAGATCAGATCATCCTCGGAAACGGCTCGGACGAGATTCTGGGCCTCCTGGCACGCACGTTTCTGGCGCCCGGTGACGAAGCGGTCATGGCCGACCAGACCTTCGTAATTTACAAGATGGAGGTCATGGCCGCCCACGGCAGGGCCGTCATCGTCCCATTGGTAGAGTGGCGTCACGATCTCCCCGCTATGGCGGAGGCCATCACGAAGCAGACACGCCTGGTGTTCCTCTGCAATCCCAACAATCCGACCGGGACGATGGTGACAGCCGACGAGGTGGAGCGGCTGCTCGCACGCGTTCCTGAGCACGTCGTGGTCGTGTTCGACGAAGCGTACTTCGAATACGTCCGCAGCTCGGAGTTCCCCGATGCGATGGCCTACGTCAAACAAGGGCGGAACGTGATTATATTGCGGACGTTTTCGAAGATTTACGGACTCGCCGGCTTGCGGATTGGCTACGGGGTGACTACCGTCGAAATTGCGAACTTCTTGAATCGGGTCAGACCGCCGTTTAATGTCAACAGTCTCGCGCAGCGCGCCGCGCTGGCGGCGCTGGATGACGACGAACATGTGGCCAATAGCCGGTCCGTCAATCAGGCGGGCATGGACCAGGTCGTCACCGGCCTACGGGCCTTGGGTTTTGCGCCCGTCGCGAGCGAAGCGAACTTTCTATACTTTGACGTCGGCCGTGACGGCCGTCCCGTGTTCGACGCGCTCCTTCGGCTGGGCGTCATTGTCCGGCATATCGAAGGACGCATGATTCGCGTGACGATTGGTCGAGCCGAAGAGAACAGGGCGTTCCTGACAGCACTCGGGCAGGTGTTACAGGCGGGCCGAACGAAGGCGAGGACACCATGATCATCGTGTTGAGGCCGGATGCATCCGAGAGGGAAGTCGATCACATCGTCGATCGGCTTCGGGAACTGGGATTGAAATCGCAGCTCTCGACCGGGCAGGAACGGACGATCATCGGCGTCATCGGAGACGACCGCATTCTCCAGAACCAGCCGCTCACGGCGTTGCCCGGCGTGGAGAGCGTCCTTCCCATCCTGGCCCCCTGGAAGCTGGTGAGCCGTGAATTCAAGAAAGAAGGCACGATCATCGACGTGGGAGGGATCAAGATCGGCGGGAACCGGCTCGCGATCATGGCCGGCCCTTGCGCCGTAGAGCGGCTCGAACTGACCGTTGGGATCGCGCATGAGGTGAAGTCCGCCGGTGCCAGCATCCTGCGCGGCGGCGCATACAAGCCGCGCACGTCGCCGTACTCGTTCCAGGGATTGGGCCGCGAAGGCCTGGACTACTTGGCGGAGGCCCGCAAACAGACCGGATTGCCGGTCGTCAGTGAAATCCTGGATACCCGCGACATCGAGTTGTTCCTCGAGAAGGCCGACATTATTCAGATCGGGGCCAGGAACATGCAAAACTTCGAACTGCTGAAGGAAGTGGGTGCGTACGACAAGCCCGTGTTGTTGAAGCGCGGTCTCTCCGCCACGATCAAAGAATTTCTCCTTTCGGCTGAATACATCATGTCACGCGGAAACCGGAACGTCATGTTGTGCGAGCGCGGGATCCGAACCTTCGAAACGCAATACCGCAATACGCTCGATCTCGCCGCGATTCCGACGCTGAAGGAATTGTCGCATCTCCCGGTGATCGTCGATCCCAGTCACGCCACGGGAAAATGGAATCTGGTTGCACCGATGTCCAAGGCCGCCGTCGCCGCGGGCGCCGACGGCATCTTGATCGAGGTCCATTCCAATCCAGAGTGTGCCCTCTGTGACGGGGAGGAATCCATTAAGCCGATCAAGTTCAAGGAATTGATGCACGACATGCGCAAGATCGCTCACGCGGTGGGAAGAGACCTGTAATGAAGCTACCGTTCAATCGAGCGGTCATCATCGGGGTTGGGCTCATCGGCGGTTCGCTCGGCATGATTCTCCGCCGCAAAGGGCTGGCTTCAAACGTCGTCGGCGTGGGCCGGCGCGTTGAAAACCTCAAGACGGCGGTGACGGTGGGCGCCATCGACCGGTATGTGGTGGATCCCAAGGAGGCGGTACAGGATGCGGACCTTGTCATCCTCGCGACGCCGGTCGATACCTATGAACGCCACTTGCTCGAGTGGGCCTCGTGTTTGAAGCCGGGTGCGATCGTTACGGACGTCGGCAGCGTGAAGGGTGACTTGGTGGAACGGTCGGAACGACACATGCCGCCCGGCGTGCACTTCGTCGGGGCGCATCCCATCGCCGGCAAGGAAAAAACGGGCGCGGCGGCCGGATCCGAAGACCTCTTTTCCGGAAGACGCTGCATCCTGACGCCGACCCAGCGCACCAACCCGGAGGCGCTCGAACGTATGCAGTCACTCTGGCAGGAGGCGGGGGCGGTCGTCCTGACAATGGACCCTCACTTGCACGACAAGATTTTGGGAGCGGTCAGTCATTTGCCGCACGTGGCGGCGTTCGCCCTGATGAATGCGCTCGTCGAGATTCGGAGAGAGGTTCCGGCATTGGACTTGGCGGGTCATTCAGGCGGGGGATTGCGCGACACCACGCGGATCGCTGCAAGTTCACCCGAAATGTGGCGAGATATCTTTCTGTGGAACCGGGACAATGTCGTCGGCTGCATCCGAGCCTATGAGCGTTCCTTGGGAGAATTGAGGCAATTGATCCAGACGGGTGATGGCGCCGGCGTCGAAAAGATGCTGGAACGGGCGAAGGAAGAGCGGGACAAATTTCCCATCCGTACGTAATCGGCGGAATTTGGACTTGGGTGGTGCTGAGAGAGGTAGCAAGGACGCGATGGAACAGGTCCAATCGGCGAGATTGACGATCACGCCCGGTCACCCTCTGCGGGGAACCACCGCCGTGCCCGGCGATAAATCCATCACGCACCGCGCGCTGATTCTCAGCGCGCTCGCCGAAGGCGTCGCCAGGCTTAATCGGTATTGCCGCGGAGAAGACTGTCTCAATACCATGCGTGCGCTCCAGTCCCTGGGAGTGAGAATCGATGAAACTCACGATGCGTTACAAGTATTTGGAAAAGGCTTGTGGGGGCTCGTCGAACCGGGAGCCGTCATCGATTGCGGCAACTCCGGCACCGGCATTCGCCTGCTGACGGGGCTCTTGGCCGGACAAGATTTTTTCAGCGTGCTCACCGGTGATGCATCGATCCGACGTCGTCCCATGGGACGGATTGTCAAGCCCTTGCGGGAGATGGGCGCCTCCATTGCGGGACGAAAGGGCGGCGAGCTGGCTCCCTTGGCGGTGATCGGGACGACATTGCGTGCCATTACCTTTGCGTCGCCGGTGGCCAGCGCCCAGGTCAAATCGTCGCTGTTGCTCGCCGCGCTCTATGCGAAGGGCACCACCCGTCTGTCTGAACCCCGCCTGTCGCGGGATCATACGGAGCGTCTTTTCGAGTTCTTTGGATTGCCGCTCACTCGCCATGGTCTCACATTGACGATGGAAGGCAGACCTTCCGTCGGCTGGGCTGCTCCGCCGGAACTCACGGTGCCGGGCGACCTTTCAGCCGCAGCGTTTTTCATCGTCGGTGCCACCATTGTTCCCGGCTCGGATGTGACGATCACCGGCGTCGGCGTGAATCCAACGAGGACCGGCCTGCTCGATGTCTTAAACCGCATGGGCGGGGATATTCAGTTGCTGAACCGCCGGGACGAGGCAGGTGAGCCGGTTGCCGATATCCGCGTCAAATCTGCCCCGCTTCACGGGGTGACGATTGGAGCCGATCTGATTCCACAGACGATCGATGAATTTCCCATTCTTTGCGTGGCCGCCGCGGTCGCCGAGGGGCAAACCGTTGTCACGGGCGCGGAGGAATTGCGTGTGAAGGAAAGCGATCGGATCGCGACGATGGCCGCCGAATTACGCGCAATGGGAGCGCAGGTGGACGAGCGGACGGATGGGATAATCGTTGCGGGTCTTGGGCAGCCCGGAGAAAACGGCCGGCTACGGGCCGCGCGGGGGCGGAGTCATGGAGATCATCGGGTTGCAATGTCATTGGCTATCGCGGCATTGACGGCTCACAGTGAATCCGTGGTGGTGGATACCGATTGTATTCAAACATCGTTTCCGGATTTTCTCAGCTCTCTGACGCGGTTGATGGTTGGTCAGTGAGACGAGTGCAGAAAGGTGTTGAGCGGATGATCGTGGCGATCGACGGGCCGGCCGGAGTCGGAAAAAGCACCGTCGCCAGGCTGTTGGCTTCGCGGCTCGGGTTTTTGTATCTCGACACGGGGGCACTCTACCGGTCGGTCGCCTGGGCGGTGCTCAAGCATGGGCTCGAACCCGGCAATGCAGAGGCGGTGGCGGGATTGCTTCCGAGATTGTCGATCAAAATGCAGGTGGTCGGCAATGACATCACGGTTTCCATGAATGGGGTGGACGTGACCAAAGAGCTTCGGACGCCGGCCGTGTCGGAGGCGGCGTCCGTGGTGTCGGCGATTCCGGCCGTGAGAGCCTGGTTGTTACCGGTGCAACGGCAGATCGGAGAACGGGGGTCCGTCGTGGCAGAAGGGCGTGATATCGGCACCAAAGTATTTCCGTCGGCATCGGTCAAGTTTTTCTTGGAGGCGGACCCAAACGTCCGCGCCCAGCGGCGACACCGCGAACTCGTCGCTGCCGGGCATGGCGCCGCGATCGAGCAGACAAGTGCTGAGCTCGCGGGGCGGGACGATCGCGACCGGTCGCGGCCCATGGCGCCTCTGGTTGCAGCCGACGACGCACAGCACATTGACACGTCACGCTTGTCGGCCGACGAGGTCGTCAACCAGATGCTGACGGTAGTGACGTCCAAGTTGTGAGTTCAGTCGCGTACGCGATTTTATGGGTGCTCGCTCGCACGGTCGCGCGGCTCTGCTTCCGGTATCGAGTCGAGGGCGGTGTGCCGAAGCGGGGTGGTTTGCTGGTGGCGGCCAACCATGCGAGCTACTTCGATATTCCGCTCCTCGGATGCGGGATGTTCAGAAGAGCGTGGTACTTGGGGCGCAGCGATTTATTCATCCCCGGCTTGAAAGGGATCTTGGAATGGCTCGGATGGATCCCCCTCAAGCTGGGCCGGTTGGATCGCAAGGCTTTCGATCGAGCGATCGCATTGATCAAGGCGGGAAAGGTTGTCGTGATTTTTCCTGAAGGAGGACGGACGCTGGACGGGCGATTGCGGCATCCGAAGGCAGGGCTCGGTCTGATTGTGGCCCAGACGGGTTGTCCGGTCGTGCCGGCCTATCTCAAAGGCACGTTCGATGTCTTGCCGGCGGGCGCGAAGCGGCCGCGGTTTCATCCCGTGTCGGTGTCTTTTGGACCGCCTCTGTCCTTCTCGAAGGAAGTGAACAAGGACACGAAGCAGTTTTATCAGGACGTGAGTCGAGTCGTGATGGAGCGGATTGCCGCACTGGGCGGGGTCACCCCGCCACAGCATCACACCAGCGCCGTGGCTCGCAACGCTGAGTGAGCTCCGGTGTTATTGATCATCAGCACCCGACGGTCGTCGGAAGAGTAGGACAGTCCCCATGAGTACGGTTTCGAAATCGAGTGAGCCGCAGTTGGACCGCGAAGCCCTGGCCGCCCTGTACGAGGAGACCTTCAAGAACCTCGAGGAGGGCACCATCACGGAGGGTCGAATCGTCGCACTGACCAAAGACAAAGTCGTCGTCGACATCGGCTATAAGTCGGAAGGAATGATCCCGAGCGATCAATTTGCTCACGACGACCTCCAACATCTCAAAATCGGCGACCGCATTCAGGTCTATATCGAGGAATGCGAGGATGCCGACGGCAATCTGATTCTCTCCAAGGAAAAAGCCGACAAGATGAAAATCTGGGAGGAATTGGAAAAGCTGTACAAGGAGGAGAAGAGCATCGACGGCAAGGTCGTCTCCCGGATCAAAGGCGGCATGATGGTGGACATCGGGGTCAAGGCCTTCCTGCCGGGATCGCAAATCGACCTCCACCCCGTGCGCGATCTCGACGGGCTGGTCGGCCGCACATTCCCGATGAAGATCATCAAGATCAACCACCGGCGCGGCAACGTGGTCGTCTCGCGCCGGGTCCTGCTCGAGGAAACCCGAGACAAGAAGCGTCAGACCACCCTCGCGACCTTGAAGGAAGGACAGCTCATCCAGGGCATGGTCAAAAACATCACCGACTACGGCGCCTTCATCGATCTGGGCGGGATCGACGGTCTGCTGCATATCACGGATATGTCCTGGGGCCGCGTGGGGCATCCCTCCGAAATGTTCAATGTGGGCGATCGCGTGGAAGTAAGCGTCCTCAAATACGACCGTGAAACCGGCCGCATCTCTCTCGGCCTGAAGCAAAAGTCGGCCGACCCCTGGACGAACGTGGCAGGGAAGTATCCGATCGGGACGCGCGTCAAGGGACGCGTCGTCAGTTTGACCGATTACGGAGCGTTTGTGGAACTCGAGCCCGGCGTGGAGGGCCTGGTCCATGTCTCGGAGATGTCCTGGACGCATGAAGTCCGGCATCCGTCCCGTGTGGTCGCGATCGGAGATCAAGTGGAAGCTGCCGTCCTCAACGTGGATCCTGCCAGCCGGAAGATTTCGCTCGGCATGAAGCAGACCGCGCCCAATCCCTGGGACATGGTTGAAAGCAAGTACCCGATCGGGACTCGCATCGAAGGCAAAGTGAAGAGTCTGACGGATTTCGGCGCCTTCATCGGCCTGGATGAAGGTATCGACGGGTTGATCCATATCTCCGATATGTCATGGACCAGGCACATCAAGCATCCATCGGAGATTTTCAAGAAAGGTCAAAAAGTCGAGGCGATGGTGCTTCGGATCGACAAGGACAAGGAGCGTCTGTCGCTTGGCTATAAGCAGCTGACCCGCGATCCGTGGGACGATGAAATTCCGAGTCGCTATCGCGTCGGGGATTCGGCGAGCGGGAAAGTCAGCAAGGTGGCGGATTTCGGCATCTTTGTCGAACTGGATGGGGGTGTAGAAGGTTTGATCCACATCAGTGAGGCCGGGTTGGATCAGAGCGCCAAGCTCGAAGAGAAATTCAAATTGCAGGATGAGGTCGCCGCAAAGATCATCAAGGTGGACCGGGAGGAGCGAAAGATCGCGTTAAGCCTTCGGGATCACCAGTTGGATTCCGAACGGCGGCACGTCGACGAGTACCACGCGGCACAGGGAGCGCCCGATCAGAGCCTTGGACGGGCCGCGAAGCAAAGCCGCAAGCGCGGGTCCGCGGACGACGAGAAGTAGCGTTGATCGCCGGCGGGGAACGATGACATTCCCCGCCGGCCGGTCACCAGAGCATGTATGAGTGAAGAGACGTCGGGAAAACCCGCGAAGCGATCCCTTGTTCGGAAGATCGCTTTGCTCGCAGGCATCGGGATTGCGCTCCTGTTGCTGATGAATCTCCTTTTCCCCGATCTAGATCTTTCGACCGAAGACCGTGTGGCGCTGATCCGGGTCGAAGGCGTCATTCTGGATGCCCAATCCACCGTGACTGATCTGAAGCGGTTCGGCGAAAACCCGTCCATCAAAGCCATCGTCTTGCGGATCGACAGCCCCGGCGGAGGGGTGGTCCCCTCGCAAGAGATCTATGATGCGGTACAGCGCGTCCGTAACAAGCACAACAAGGCGGTCATCGCTTCAATGGGGACGGTCGCCGCCTCCGGGGGCTACTATATTGCCGCAGCCACCGACAGGATCGTCGCCAACCCCGGGACGCTCACCGGCAGCATCGGTGTCATCATGGAAACGGCCAACGTCGAAGGATTGCTGAAAAAAATCGGCGTCGAAGGCATCGTGGTCAAAAGCGGGAAATTCAAGGATGTCGGTTCACCGCTCAGAAAGATGACGCCGGAGGAGCAGGCCTTGCTCCAGGCCGTGATGGACGATGTTCACCGGCAATTCATCGACGCCGTCGCTGAAGGACGGGCGCTTGAGCCGGCGACCGTGCAGGCGTTGGCCGACGGCCGCATCTTTACAGGTCGGCAGGCGAAGGACGCGAAACTCGTCGATGAGCTGGGCAATCTGGACGATGCCATACAGCTTGCCGCCGAGCTGGCGGGGATCGAAGGCGAGCCCAAAGTGATCGAGCCGCGGCGCCGTTTCTCGTTCAGGGAGTTCCTCGAATCGCGGCTGTCGGTGCTCGTCCCCAAGCTCGACTTTTATTCGGGCATCAGCTTCAAGTACCTCATGGCGTTCTAACTCAGTCGGAGCGGCGAGCGGGCGCTCGTCGTAGCGAAAGGGGAGTGGGATATGACGAAGGCGCAAATTATCGAGCGGGTCTCCGAACAGGTCACCACGTTGACCAAACGGCAAGCCGAAATCGTGGTGAACACGATCTTCGATTGCGTGCGGGACTCGTTGAAGAACGGCGACAAAACGGAAATCCGCGGATTCGGCAGTTTCCGTCTGAGGTCCCGGCGCATGAAGGAAGGCCGCAACCCGAAAACGGGGGCGACGGTCGCCGTGCCCGCCAAAAAGGTGCCGTTCTTCAAGGCGGGCAAGGAATTGAAGGAATTGCTGAACCAGTAACCACCATAAGGGAACACCAATGGCTGCTCCTGAATCCAATGACGCGGTCGCCGCCGATATCCGGTGGACCGAAGGCGCTCTCAAGCGGATGGAGCGCGCCCCGATCTTTCTCCGCGGCATGGTCCGCCGCCTCGCTGAAAAGAAGGCCCGCGAACTCGGCTATGCGGAAATCAACGAAGCCATCCTCGAAGAATTCAAAAGTCAGATGATGGGTGGAATGGGCGGTGCCTCCGGTATGGCGGAGGCGGCTCAAGCGATGGCGCAGGGCCGGCTTCCCTGGACCGCTGCCGCCAAAGAGCGCCTCAATACGGTGCCGGAATTCATGCGCGGGATGATCACGCAGATTGCTGAGGAAGTGGCCAAAGAAGGCGGGCACATGGAAGTGAACGTGGATCTCTTTGAGCGCGTGGAAGCCCTCGGAG
>JBKPKC010000200.1:0-3463 GCA_046765595.1 Nitrospirota bacterium | reverse complement strand
TGCCAGCACCTGCTATTCTTCAATAGGTTAAGAGATATGACGAGACGCGCCTGATTGGCATGCGCCTTGCGGATATGCTGCTCGGCGTGATGGCTCCGTAAGGAACGATATGTATCATCGGGACAACCACGGCTTTACCCTGATCGAGTTGTTGATTGCGACGGCCATTGTGGCGCTGGGCGCGTCATTGGCCGCCCCGGAATTTCTCCGCTGGCACGCCCGCACGCAGCTACGACAGGCCACCAGCGAAATCGCTTCGCAACTGACGATGGCGCGGATGGCCGCGATGAATCGGAATCGCAGCGTCGATGTCACCATTCAGATGGTGTCTGGGGGCGTGATCATTTTGGCGGTCGCAAATGGAGGAGCGGCTGTCATTCCGACGAAGACGCTGGCGAGCCGAGTGACAGCGGTCACTGGCGCGCCCGTGACGGTGTCCTTCTCGTCCCTTGGTGTCAAAACCAGCGGCGGGACGGCAACGCAGATCTTCGGTGTATGTAACATCAATAAACAACAGTACTCCGTGCAGATCATCCCGGCCGGCCGAGTGAACTGGTCTCCGACGGCAACGGCCACCCCCTGCCCCTAAGCCATGGTGGAAGCATGACTGAGAAATCCCAAGCACAGTGGTGGAACGATCAAGGCTTTACGCTCGTCGAAGGGATGCTCGCTTCGGTCATCCTGGCGGTGGGCCTGCTCGCCCTGTCCGGCATGCAGAGTATTGCGCTGGTGAAAAACGTGGATGCCAATGAATTGACCAGAGTGACCACGATCGCGTCGGACATGATGGAACGGATTTACTTCAACCGACGGAATGCGGTTGCCTATAACGGAATCGACTCGCAGAGCGCCGGAAGCTGCGCAGCGATCAGCGCCGTCACGCAGACGATGGCCAACGGCGACTGTACGCTGTGGTCCGGCCTGATCAGCAATACAGGTCTGCAGAACATCCGAGGGACCATTACGGTCTCCACGGCTGTCGTCGGCCCTTCTGCGTTGAACCAACGCAACGTCAGGATCACGATGACGTGGATGGGGTCGATGAAGAGCGATCAGAGCGTCAAGCGCAGCCGGACGGTTACTCTCGAACGTGTGGTGGCGCCTGAGTAGGTACGAGGAGCGCATGTCGGCAAAAAGCAACGGAAGAACATTCTTCGTCCCTCATGAACGGGGATTCACGCTGATCGAAGTGATGGTCGCCGTCGCGCTTGCGGGGATTGTCGCGGCTGCTGCATTTACCATCCTGACCACCACGAGTAAAGCCGTGGGCGCCAATGAGCAGGTCGTCAATACGCAACAGGACGTGCGCCTCGCTATGGAACTCCTGAGCCGAGACGTCAAGATGGCCGGCTTTGGCAATCCTGGCGTTGCAATCGGAAACTGCACGTATCCGATCATGCCAGCCGATAACAGGCCTACGGGAGTGGATACCGGCCCGGATTCGGTACAGCTCCTCGTGCCGACGACGAAGTCCACGGGAACCACGCCATGGCAATTGCAGACTGCCACCAGTCCGAATGGAGCGACGCAGATCGTATTGAAGCCGGGAGCGGTGACGGACATGGTGGCCTCGGGCCTCGCCAACGGATCCTACATCTCCATCAACGGATCGCATACCGCACAAGTCACGGCTGTGAATGCCGCCACCGATAGGATCACGGTCCTCGTTCCGGCTCCCGTCTGGTTTCCGGCGAGCGTTCCTGTGTATCTGCTGCAATGTATCCGCTATCAGGTCGTGACTAATGCCGCGGTCTGCGGTACCGGCGAGCCGTGCCTGACTCGCGGCGTGGCCGGAGTGACGGCCGGGCCGAATGCCGAGGCGCCCATTGTGGAAGGCATTGAGGATCTCCAGTTGGCCTATGCCTGTGACGGCTGTGTCGCGACGATCAACGGGGGTAATCCCGATCGTGTCATCGACAATCAGGGAGGATCGGCCGGATTCGATCAGTCGGATTTCGTGAGCGATAATTTATGGGCCACTCCCCCTCTGACGCCGGATAAGATCAAATTGGTGCAGATTTCCCTGGTCGCCTCTCAGCCCAAAGCAGATTCGGGCTTCGGAGAAACATTGCAAGCCAAGATAGGCTCAGGAGGGTTAACCGTCTCACCGGATCGCACGCTGGGGGCCAATCCAGCCCATCGCCGGCGAATGCTGACCAAGACGATAGATGTAAGGAATGTCGGATTGTGATGAGGAGCACGTTCGTGCGACTGCATCTAACACGAAGCGTCTGTGGGCAGGGTGAAGATGGCATCGCCATGCTCACTGTACTCATGGTCATGCTCATGATGACGGTTCTCGGCGTGGCTGCCATCACGGTCAGCGGGCTCGAGAACAAGATTGCCGGGTTACAGCGTACGACGGAAAGCGCAGCGCAAGCCGCCGAATCCTGTTTGGGAACCAGCGCCAACGTCATCATGCAAACGTTGCTGCCGGAGAACGGAGACTCGATTCCTGCCGCGCTCCTGGATAGTGCATCGCCGGCCGGACCGGTTCCAGTCGGGAACAAAGCGACCCTGGAAAACGAAATTATCGGTAATCCTGAAAACAGCCCTGACAATCCCGTTCCCGGTTCCGAAAACATCAGGATGCCTGCCGCATTGATGAATTTGGGCGGCTATACCGTCTTGGGCGACATCGATCGGCTGTACGTCAAACCGAGGGCTGGGACGGGCATGAAGCATTTCGCAGGCTATGAAGGGATAGGAGACGGCGGCGGCGGGGATAAGGATATCTATTACAAAGTCACTTGTGTCGCGACCAACACGGCCACGGGAACGGAAAGCCGAGTGTCAGCCATTTATGCCTGTACGTACAGCCCCGACGGCTGTCAGAAACAGCCATGAGCGAGAGGAAATTAGGGGATATGGACAGTCCTGTTCACACGAGCTCCTATGATCGCATGACCAAACGGTCGCACTCCGAGCAACAGGAGGAGGGCATCATGATCAGCGATTGGAAAATCCAGTTACGAGCCGTATTGTGCGCGTTTGGCTTGACGGGCGCACTCGGCACAGTCTGCGCACCGCAGGCGTTCGCGGCTGCGGCGGCCCCAACTCCGCCTGACATGGTCAATTACACGAACTATCCGATGTTTCTGAACAAGACCGGCCCGGTCAATATTCTGTTTCTGGTGGATTTTTCCAACTACACCCTCGAAGCCGCTTTTACGGGATCGAACCAGAAGTATCCGATCTCGTTCAAGACGGCAACCCCCACCGAGAGCAAGTACGCGGCGAATGTGACGGTCGATAGCAGCGCGGGGGCGGACCTGGTCGCCGTGGACAGCAACGGTGTCGCAATTTCCGATACGACCGCCAATGCGACCACCCCGGCCGACACGTTCGATAGCAGCAAACAATACTTCGGCATCTTCGACTCCTTGCGCTGCTATACCACCACTTCGACGGGATTCACCCATTCGTGGCGGAAGGTCAATGCCAGCGGGAACGACGATTATAC
>JBKPKC010000199.1:0-3532 GCA_046765595.1 Nitrospirota bacterium | reverse complement strand
AAGAAGGCGCGCGCGGATTTAGAGATGCTGGAGAATGGTCGCTGCCAATTCGTCGATTGACCGCCCGTCGGTGGCAAGAATCACGTCGGCTGCCGACTGATACTTAGGGATCCGCTCAGCGAGCACCTCTTGAATCTCCTCCACATGAGATTTCGTTCCCGTGAGCGAAGGGCGCTGTGTATCGCCCCCGATTCTGGCAGCGATGGTTGCCACCGAGGCCGTCAACCAGATCAGGCGACCATTC
Organism: Nitrospirota bacterium; assembly: GCA_046765595.1. Taxonomy (GTDB): domain Bacteria; phylum Nitrospirota; class Nitrospiria; order Nitrospirales; family Nitrospiraceae; genus Nitrospira_C. The sequence continues at coordinate 3,288 of JBKPKC010000199.1, read as the reverse complement.
CGCTTGAAGACGTCGACGTTCTGTTGACGCAAAACGGCGCCGCCACCCGTATCAATGACGAGATTATCCTGTCCCGCGAGGTCCCGGCAGACAGTGCTCTCCAAATCTCGAAAATAATCCCACCCGTGAGCTGCCACAATGTCGGCAATCGACGATCCTGCCCGCCGGACGATTTCTCTATCGGTCGATACCACCTGACGGCCGAGTTTGGCAGCCACGGCCTTTCCCACAGTGCTCTTGCCGGTCCCCCGATACCCGATCAATACGACGTTCATCGGCCAGCACGCACCGATGATGCAACGGCCTGCGGCTTACTCATTGGAAGCGGGACTCTAATACGGCGCGCATGACCTGCGTCGGAGCGGCTTGGCCGGTCCAGAGTTCGAACTGCGCCGCTGCCTGATAGAGAAACATCTCGAGGCCTGAAATCGTCCGCGAACCGGCAGCCTTCGCGTCGGCAAGCAGCCTTGTTTCCCGCGGGTTATAGACGATGTCCATCACGGTCAGGTCCCGATGTAGAAGGCCAGACGGCACACAGGTGACGCCTTCCTTGGGTGACATGCCGATTGGGGTACAGTGAATCAACACTCTCGCCTCCGCCAGGGCGGCTTTGAGGGAATGTTCGTCGAGGAAGGCGTCGCGTACCTGTAGTCCCGTCCTATTCATCAAATCCGCTGCAAGCCCACGGCGTTCGCTGTCGTCGATTCCCAACAGATGCAAACGGCGAATTCCGGCTTCAGCACCGAGCGCAAACGCAATGGCACGCGCCGCTCCGCCGGAGCCGAGAATGATCACCGGCTCGCCCCTCAATGGCGCGTTTCCTTCCTTCAGTGCGCGGAGTGCGCCGACGGCATCGGTGTTGAGGCCGGTCAATCTTCCCTTTTCTGCGACAATGGTGTTGATGGCGCCGATGTGGCCAGCGGTCGCTTCAACTTCGTCCAGAAACGGCAGGACGGCGACCTTATGCGGAATCGTCACGCTGGCGCCCCGGAAATTGCCGAGCGCCCGGAGTCCCTTCACAGCCTCACCGATCGCCTCAACCTTCCACGCAAGATAGACAAAGTTCAGCCGCAGTTTCTGAAAGCCCGCGTTATGAATCGCGGGCGAGAGAGAGTGTCCAACGGGATTTCCGATCACTCCGCAGAATTGTGTCGAGGCATCGACGTCCGTCACTGGTTCATCCTTTGGAGATGGTCATCCCTCCGTCGACCGTGAAGGTGCCTCCCGTCACCCATCCCGCCTCGTCGGAAGCCAAGTAGAGCACCATGTTCGCAACCTCTTCCGACGTACCCGGCCGTCGAATAGCGTAATGGCTGAGGATGGGCTCGAGCATGCCGGGATTGGCCATCAGCGGAGCGGCCATCGGCGTGTCGATGAGGCCGGGATTGACCACGTTGCACCGGATGCCGTCCTTGGCGTAGTCGACGGCAAGCGCTCGCGTCATGGCATCGAGTCCTCCCTTCGACGCCGCATAGGCAGGTGCGCCAGGAATACCCACCAGGCTGGCGACCGAGGAAATGTTCACAATCGCTCCACGGCCTTGCTTGAGCATCTGAGGCACAACGGCCCGGGTCATGCGAAAAACACCGGTCAAGTTCACATCGAGCATCGCCGTCCACATGCCATCATCCGTTTCGTGGATGCGCTTCCCGAATTCTCCGATTCCGGCATTATTGACCAAAATATCGATGCGTCCGAAACTATCGAGCGTCCGCTGCATCACGTCCCGGACATGCGGCTCGTCAGTGACGGAGCCTGCCACGCACAAGCCCTTTCCTTTGTTGTGCCTAATCCCGCTCATGACGCGGTCGAGTTCCCCTTGTCTCCGGCCGGTGATCACCACGGCAGCGCCTTCATCGGCAAAGCGTTTGGCTACCGCCTCTCCGATGCCCGCATTGCCGCCGGTCACGATGGCGACCTTGCCCTCTAAACGATTCATTCCGCCGCGTCCTTTTCCTCTTCGTCAGCTGCAGTGCTGTCTTCCAGAGGAGACGGCCTGTTGCGGCCGTGCGACCAAAAGCCGGGCTCCACTTTTCTTGCAACCGTGATGAAGCCCGAGTGCGCCACCATCCGATGATCGGGTCGAACACTGCGACCTTGAATGGACCAGGTTCGAAGGAGTGTTTCAAACGTTTCGATCATCGTAAACACTGCAGTGCCCTGCAAGGCCGCGACCGTCTGCTGCACTTGAGGCACGGTCGGGACAAAGCTTAAATAGATTCCCCCCGATCTCAATGCCCGCGCCGCGTGGGGCACGACCTGCCATGGCTCAGGGAGATCGAGCACCAGGCGATCGAATGGCATTCCATTTTCAAGCAACTGGATACCTTCATAGGCGTTGTTGCGAAATGTAAGCAGGTTCGGCACGGCGCCCATGTACCGTTCGATGTTCAATCGAGCCGTTCTTGCGAAGTCTTCCCGGGCTTCATAGGTGACCACCAATCCCCGAGATCCGACCGCGCGAAGCAGCGCCATCGTCAAGGCACCCGACCCGGTGCCCGCTTCGAACACCCGCGCGCCGGGATAGACATCCGCCCACATCGTAATGAGAGCGAGATCTTTGGGGTACAACACTTGAGCGCCGCGAGGCATCTTGAGCACATATTCGCCGAGTGTCGGCCGTAAGGCCAACATTGGCTTGCCGCCCGAGAGGGTCACGACCGAACCGTCCAGCCTCCCGATCAGGTCATCATGTGTGATTTTGTGACCGCTCAATTGGTAGACATCGCCGGCTTTGAGAGTCAGGGCGTAGTGACGGCCTTTGGCATCGACGAGATGGATGCGCTCGCCGTTTTCCAGTGTGGGGCGTAACATGCGCGCCATTCTAGGGGCGGACCAGCGGCTTTTCAACAAGAGGCAGAGCGCCGCCGGCCCTCCGCCGCGGCGCTCATATGCAGCAGTCCGGTTGGAAGTGCTCCTGACAAGTTATCCCGGATGTGACAAATCGACCCTCTCCTATCTCAAACCCTACACATCCGCAGCACGATTGCCTCAGAGGCGGCAGCTGCGCCCTCATTAAGGCATTCTAATAGTTCCATTATTTCATGGCGATGGCGCCGCATTCTTCTCATGAACAATCCAGCATAGGAATTGCTGCGTAGATAGCTGCAGCAGGTGCAAGTGAATCTTTTGCGGCGGGATTGCCTCTCAGCTAGGGAGACTTATTGAAATAGAGTCACCGAAAGAACACCGGTGCTGAGAGAGAAGTTGAGGAGGACGATCACATGAAAAACGACTTGTTCGCTGCCGACGGTCCTGAGTTGAAGTCGCCGGAGATCAAAGATGCGG
>JBKPKC010000198.1:0-9703 GCA_046765595.1 Nitrospirota bacterium | reverse complement strand
GAGGAGCCTGCAGTCGACTCAGCTCGTCGGACGATGAGTTCCCGTGGTTCTTCAAGGGTGATGCCGCTTACTTCGCGGGCACTCAACTCGGCTCGAAAATCTTCGAGCGTTTTAGCGGCCGGATCTAGACTCACGAACAGGTATGCAAACTCGCGCAGGTCTTTGGAGGTCGTGGAGGAGGCCAAAGAAATGCCGCCGATTTTCCATGCCTGGAGGGCATCGATGATACTCGTGGCAATCCCCATCTGCTGCGCGTTGATCTTGAGATGCTGATTCCCAAGGAACAGAAAATCGTTCTGTAACCGCAAGGTGATTGGTTGATCGTGGGCCAGTGTTTTGACCAGCGTCAGCATGGCATCCACGGGCTTGTCGAGCGCGGAATTCGTGCGCCCGTGGATACGAGAAGTTTTGAGCAGGACGTTGAGCTGGGTGATCAGCTGAATGCCCAGCATGACGATCTGCTGGTCTAAAATGTCACCTGCTTCGGAGCCCTGGGCGATTTTGTTGGATAACGACTTCTCGTGAGTCAGGATCGGCTGGAGCGCGTCGTCGAGTTTTTCAGTCTGATCCGGGGGACTCGTGTGGGGGGTGCTCATTCGCTCGTCCTATTCAAGGTGCGATAGCCGGTTTCGCTGTCCGCTGCTTATCGGCCTGCGCCAACGCGGTCACACAGGCTTGGCGTACCGTTGATCCGGCCTTCTTTTGCCCGACCTCCAACGCCGCAATGGCCGCCGGGGTCGCCAGTTTGCCGAGCGTTTCTGCCGCCAACAGTCCGAGGTCTTCTCGTTTCTTTCGGTTCGTCCATGACCAATCTGTCAACAGGCTTTGCCAAAACGGAACCGCTTCATCGCCTGAGGTTGACCGGACGGCTTGGAATATGGCTCGCCGCTCACTTGGGTTGCGGTCGATAAAGTCTTCAGCGGAGACGATTGGTGACCAGGCGCTAAACGGGGCCGTGTACTTTCCGGACATCAACAACTTGAGCGCGCCCAATCGGACTGACTCCTCCGCATCGCTCATAAATGCGATCAGCTTCATGCCGTTCCCACTGGGACGTAGCAGTGCTAGTGCGCGCACGACCTCTTTGCGCACCTGGATGTCCGGATAGCGAACGAGCTTCTCGACGGCCTCGGCGAATCGCGGGTTGTTCCACCGCATGATGATCGCAAGCAGATTGCGTACGTAGACGGGACGGCGATCGAGCAACCCCCGCACGATCGGATCAGGCTGATCCTTTGCCATTGCTAACAGCACTTCCGAAACAACGACTTGGTGCGCGGTCGATTCAAGGCCGGCCAGTAGTGAACACAGAGCGGGAACTGCCGTCGGCAGCATCATCAGGAGAATAGTAGAGAATCCTTCTGTATTCGCCTTCGGAGAGGCATTGAGATAGGATTCGATCATTTTTATTCGATCCGGGTGACCCAAATTCTCGAAGAGACCGCTGAGTTGTTGACGATGGTGATCGGTCAAATCGGGTCGGACCTCCCGAGCCTCATGCAGCAAGGTGAGAACACTCTCGAGCAACTTCCACTGTCCTTGGCTCATGAGTGAGCCGATGACATCGTTCCAAAGTTCGAACTGCTTGCTGAGCCGATCCGGATGTGTTTCGGAAGCAAAAATGGCGGTCAAAATGTCCAGAACGTACAGAGAACTGTCCCGAGTGTTTTCTGCTTCGATTTCTTGCGTCAGCTTGGTGACTTCGTCCTCAGTGATGTCATATCCGACCAGTCCCGATTGGAGCCGTCCAGGTTTCTGGGGGCCGCCGCTTTGTCCCGCAGCGCCTTGCTCTCGAAGATACTTGCCTCGTTCCCGGTCGAGGGCGTCGCGCAGGCTTGTCATAGAGGTGTCCACGAGAATGGACTGGGACCCCGAGAACACATCACGGTCGCCTGATGCCTTGGCGATCTCCTCCGCGGTCACGAGCGTGATGCTAGAAAGGTTTTTGGCCCAGAGGCGGGTGACGATATCTTCGTCTTCATCCTTCGACTCCGCGCTTCCCCATAGAGATTCCAGGAAAAAGACGAGATCTTCCTTTGTCAGCCCCTCTAATAGCGATAATTCTCGAATGCCATCGGCATAGAGTTTAAAGGCGATATTCTCATTGCTCGCATCGTGTTCACTTTTGTAGACGACCTCGTCCTTGAAGTGCAGTTCGGACCGCTGGACGAGAAACCGTAGCTTGGAATAGGTCGTCAGATGGGTCTCCATTTCTTGGTGTAGTTGCTGAAAGAAGTTCTGTGCGACCGGATTATTGATCCCGTAGGTCCGGCTGGATTTCGCCGTTTTGTCCAGGAGCTTGAGTAGGCGTTTGACCGATGCGATTTCGGGGTCGGTTGTCTCCTTGGCCGCCAATGCGGAGGCCATCATCTCCTGGGCCGTCTTAAGATCAGGCATACTTATCAGTGGTACCCGTCAATCGGTTTTTCGTCAAGAAAATCGGTACTTTTGAGAGAACATTCCGCATGAAGTCATTGCAGTTTCCCTGATTTCATTGATATAGAGAACCATTGGTCTTGGTCATGACGCAGGTGCCGGTCATCATTTGCTTCGGCGACAGTTTGACCGCCGGCTTTCAGTCTCCGACGCCCGAGTACCCGGTCGGGCAGGAAACGCCCTACGCCCTGTTCCTCAAGGAGCATTTGGGACCGTCCGTCGACATTCGCGTCAGCGGAATCTGCGGCGAACTCACCAGCGAAATGGCCATGCGTTTCCGGCGTGACGTCCTCGAGCATCGGCCCGGCTATGTCGTGATACTCGGGGGAACGAACGACTTAGGCTGGAATGCGCGGCCTTCCGACATTGTGAAAAACCTGGTGAAGATGTACGAACTGGCGCGGGCCTCGCAGATCGTACCGGTACCTGTGACCGTGCCGTCCGTGCGCATCGACGTCAGCGGAGGCGCGCCCGACGCTCAGGCGTGGCTTGAGCAGCATCTGGAGCGGCGCCGTGTGCTGAACGGGTCGATTCTGGATTATGCGGCGTCAAAACATCTGACCTGCGTCGATCTGTTCCGTGCGACGGCCGATCCGGAGACGAGCCAGCTGGCGGCGCCGTATTCCAATGACGGACTGCATTTGACGACGGCCGGCTACCGCCTGCTGGCCCGGTTGCTCTATGACGAGGTGTTTGGGATGCCGGAGCCGAGGCATCCGGGACGGATACCATGATCGCTGACGTGTCGGACCGGGACTTCGACAAGGTAGTCGAAGGGTCATCGGTGCCTGTGCTTGTACTCTTCTGGAAACCGGGCTGCGGCGGATGCCGCGCGCTGACGGGACAGTTGGAACGGCTGGTCGCTGAGTTGGGCGATGCGGTCCTCGTGCTGAAAATGAACGTCGAAGAGAACTTTCAGATCCCGTCGGAGTTGGAGATCACGTCTTTGCCCGCGCTGGCCCTGTATAGGCGAGGACACTTCGAGCGGTTCATCGGCGGACTGGGCACGAAGGAGGAGATTTTGAAGCGCGTTCAGCCGCCGGACCAACTGGTCAGAGAGGCCTCCAGGTCCGACCGTCCTGCTGGATGAGCCGATCCGCTTCCACGGGACCGGTGGAACCGGCGGGATATTCCGGCAGCCAGCGAGAGCCCTGCTGCTGCCACCCCTCGAGGATCTTCGTGACCCATGCCCAAGAGGCCTCGACGGCATCACGGCGCATGAATCGCGATGCGTCACCGGCCATGACGTCCAGCAGCAGTCGTTCGTAGGCTTCGGGCGACGGTCGGCCGAACACTTCGGCGTATTTGAACGCCATCTCGACCGGATGCGTCTGCTCTCTGGTGCCCGGCACCCTCGACACGATGCGCAGCGATAAGCCCTCCTCCGGCTGGATGCGTAGGGCCAGGACGTTCGCCGGCTGCGGGTGCTGCGGATTGCTGTTGAAGAGAATCTGCGGGATGTCTTTGAACTGCACGGCCACTTCACTCGCCCGTCTCGGCAAGGTTTTGCCCGTCCGCAAATAAAACGGCACGCCCGACCAGCGCCAATTCTCGACGAAGCATTTCAGGGCGACGTAGGTTTCCGTGGTCGAGTCAGGTTTGACTCCCTGCTCTCGGCGGTAGCCCGGCACGGGTTTGTCACCCGCCGTGCCGGCAGCATATTGCGCGCGAACGGTGTACGTCTCGACGTCCTTGCCCGTAATCGGACGCAGACAGCGCAGCACTTCCATTTTCGCGTTCCTGACCACGTCTGGATCGAGCGAGTAGGGTGGTTCCATGGCCACGAGGCACAGCAGTTGGAGCATGTGGTTCTGAACCATGTCCCGCAACGCGCCGGCTTCCTCATAATATGCCGCTCGAGTGCCCACGCCTTCGGCCTCGCTGACCGTGATCTGCACATGATCGATGTACTTGTGATTCCAAATCGGCTCGAAAATGCTGTTGGCGAATCGCACGACCATGAGGTTTTGGACCGTTTCCTTGCCCAGGTAATGGTCGATGCGGAAGATCTGAGATTCGTCGAACACGCGTCCCGTCACGGCGTTGATCTGCCGGGCTGAGGCCAGATCGCGGCCGACCGGTTTTTCCAAGATGATTCTGGCGTAGGGGCGGGTCGTGCGGACGGCGAGCTCCGTCTGCTCGAGCCCCTCACAGACGGCGGTAAACGAGCTCGGCGGAATGCTCAAATAGAAGATGCGGTTCCCCGGCAGCCCCAAGCCGCGTTCTATCTCTTCGAGGCGCGATTTCAACCTCAGGTAGGTCTGCCGGTCTTCGTTTCCGCCCGCGAGATAGAACAGCCGTGCCGCGAACACGCTCCAGCGGTCCTCCTTCAGCGGTTGACGTGAATGGATCTGCACGCCCTCCCGAAGCGTCGTGCGGAACTCTTCGTCGGTCATCTGTTTCCTGCCGAGGCCGAGAACGGCAAAGTTCGCCGGCAACAGACCGTCGAGCATCAGGTTATAGAGGGCGGGAATCAGACGTCGTCGGGCCAGATCTCCGGATCCGCCGAAAATGACGACCGTGCAGGGTTCGACCGCCGTGACGGCATCGGGAGCAGGTGGAATGTTGATTTGTTCAATGGGCGGCATGGCGTCCTACCGTCGCCCGGCGTGCCCGCTGAACGCAATGCGCAGGGCGGCCAGCATTATGTCGACGCACGATTCGGCTTGAGGGAGACGGAACCGCAGCACCATATTGAACCCCATTTAAAGACAGTTGAAGCCGATCTCCACGGGATTTCCGTCAGTCGCCGGCGGCGGCCGTCTCCTAATGCTGTCAATCGATGCGTGCCGGGTTGGGCACGTCCTTGAACAACAGATTGACCATGTCCCTTCCGCAGTTGAGTCGTTCTGGGAGCGTGGTTGCGACGAGGAAGTGGGACGTGAGGTCGCCGAGCGCCGCATCGCGTGAGGCAATGAACCGAGGGACATCGGTCGGCGCGGTCAGCCAGAGTCCACGGAGACGGAAGAAGGCGTTGATGAAATCTTCAAAAAAGTTCATTAGTAGAAACTGCGCGGTCGCGGGCTTGTCCGCCATGTCTTGTGCCTTGCCGAGCCAATGAAAACACTCCGCTTTCAACCGGATCTGCTCGTTCATGTTGGCGGGTGGAGGACCTTGGCGAAAACGGTGGCTGGCCCGCTCGATCAGCTTGGCGCCGATCGCGTCGTGGTCGTGCAGGATGCGCGCTTTTCTGAGAAGCGAGGGCAGCCGGGCCGAATAGGCGAGTTCGTCTTCCACTTCCTTATGGCCCCAATACCGGATGTCGGCCGTGCGATCGGCGACTCGGACGATTTCATGGCTGTCGGCCTGACCTTTTACCAGGACAACTAGGTCGACGTCGCTATGCGTGGTCACGGCCCGTCTGGCGCCTGAGCCGACCAGCAAAACGCTGACGAGATCGCCGCCACGGCGGCCTTTTGCGTGCCGCAGGGCGAGGCCGATGATTTCTTCGTATGCCGGCTCGTTCAGCGGTTCAGGCGGCTCGAGCGGCTCCGGCACGGGCACAAGCTCGGACTGTAGTTCGTCCTTGCTGGGAAGCATATGAGTGGGGTTCGCATCCATGCTCAGATTCCTTGGACCGATTGGATTTGCGTCGGAAGCGATCCCAACCATTCATCAAACGGGCGATCAGCGTCCACGATGATTTCGAGCTTTCCATTCGGAAGTCGCCGGACCATGCCCGGCCGCTCAGGCGAGAGCGGGATCTCGACCCATTCGCGGTTGAGTCCGAGCGAGTCCGTCAATTCCAGAATGCGGTTGATCTGGGCGAACGAGACGATGTCCATCGGAGTGCCCATGATGGGGGGCATTCTAGCAGGATGTTCGAAAAGTCCGCCAGCCGGAAACATGGAGAGCGTCAGCGTAGTACACGGGCAAACACCTCAGCCGCGATATCAATCTGTTTAGTCGACACGTCGAGGTGTGTGACGGCTCTGAAGGTGCTCCCGCCGACCGCATTGATCAAGACCCCTTCCTGCTTCAACGCGGCGACGATGGCGGCGGGAGAAAGCCGGCTGCCGACTACGTCAAACATGACGATATTGCTATCGACGTGCTGCGGGTTCACCGAAAGGACTGCAATCTGCTGCAGTTTTTTGGAAAGCCGTTTGGCGTTCTCATGGTCGTCCTTCAGCCGGCCGACATGGTGCTCCAGTGCGTAGATGCCAGCGGCCGCGAGGATGCCGGCCTGCCGCATGGCGCCCCCATACATCCGGCGGAACCGTCTGGCCCGGTCCATCATCGCCGGATCGTTTGTCACCAGCAGCGAGCCGGCCGGCGCTCCAAGGCCCTTCGAGAGGCAGACCGACACGGTTTCAAAATGCTGTGCATACGCTGCCGGCGGCAGCGTCGTTGCGGCCACGGCATTAAAGAGTCTCGCGCCGTCCAGGTGCATCGGGACGCCATGTGACGAGGCGACGGCGCGGATGCGTTCGATCGTCGACAGCGGGTAAATCGTGCCGCCGCCGGCATTGTGGGTATTCTCGAGACAGATGAGCGCCGTCTGGATGCTGTGGGGATCTTTCGGGCGGATGGCGGCTTCTACTTGCTCAGGGTGCATGATGCCGCGGTCGCCGCCCACCCAGTGCAGCTGGACCCCGGCGAGCGCCCCGGCGGCGCCTTGCTCATAGCGAACAATGTGCGCCTTGCTTTCGGCGATGACCTCCTGCCCGGGCTGCGTTTGAATGCGGATGGCCAGTTGGTTGGCCATCGTGCCGGAGGGAACGAAGAGGGCGGTTTTTTTCCCCAGGAGGCCTGCGACCATCTCTTGAAGCCGATTGACCGTCGGGTCTTCTCCATAGACATCGTCACCGACGTCGGCGCGTGCCATCGCTTCCCGCATGCCCTCCGTGGGCCTGGTCACCGTATCACTGCGCAGGTCGATCGTCTTCATGTCGGTTCACTACCTTAGCGAGGCGGAGCGAAAAAGTTCAAGTTGGGTAAAGCGCACGTCCTCGGGTGATCGATTGCAAAGCAATCGATGGGTCGTGCGGGTGAAAACGATGCGCAGGGCAGGGTGGGTGAGATCCTGGCCTGGAAGTTTTCGCTTGCGGTGGGCGTCAGGGCCCGTCAGGATGCCGCCCCATGACCGGTTCCGGCACGACGATCCAGGCGCTCACCGGCGCCGACCCGGAGGAAGTCACGCCTCTCTGTTGGTCCTTCCTGTATTTTTTTTGCCTGCTCTGCGGCTATTACATGCTTCGCCCCGTACGCGATGAAATGGCGATCGAAGGCGGAGTCCAGCATCTCCCCTGGATGATGACCGCGACGTTCCTCACCCTGCTCGTGGCGACGCCGCTGTTCGGCTATGTGTCGGCCCGGATCCCCCGCGACCGCCTGCTGCTGGCGGTCTATGCCTTCTTCGCAAGCCATCTCGTCGCGTTCTTTCTCTTGATGTCCAGCCATGTCTCACCGCATTGGATTGCACGGGTGTTCTTCGTTTGGCTTTCGGTGTTCAACTTATTCGTCGTTTCGGTCTTTTGGAGTTTCATGGCCGATATCTTCAGGCCCGAGCAGGGCACCAGACTCTTCAGCATCATCGCGGCCGGCGGCAGCACCGGCGCGATGGTGGGGCCGGTCTTAACCACGGGATTGACGTATGTCGTGCCGATTCCGGCGTTGATGCTGGTCTCGGCCGGTCTGCTGGGCATGTGCTGGTTCTGTATCCGGGCCCTCGACCGGTGGTCGAAGCAACAGGGCGGATTGTTGATCGAGCGGCCGGGTGGTGCAATCGGCGGCAGCATGTGGGCCGGCATGCGACAGACGCTGTCGTCGCCCTATCTGCTCGGCATCTCTACCTATCTGTTCCTGCTGACGACGACGGCAACGTTTCTCTACCTGGAGCAGACCCGGCTCGTCGGCGAGCAGGTGGCATCTGCGCAAGGGCGCACGAGACTGTTCGCCGTCGTGGATCTCGTGGTCAACGTGCTGACGTTTTTGACGCAGCTGTTCATGACCGGACCGCTGATCAGCCGGTTTGGGTTCGCCTCCGCCTTGGTGCTCCTGCCCGCCGTTAGCATGGTCGGCTTTGCGGTGATCGGACTGACGCCGGTCCTGTTGGCGTTCATCGGGTTTACGATCGTGCGGCGCGTCGGTGAGTATGCGATTGCGAAGCCGGCGCGGGAGGTGCTCTTTACAGTTGTTGAGCGGGAGGCGAAGTACAAGGCGAAAAACTTCATCGACACGGCGGTCTCCCGGGGCGGCGATGCGGCGACGGGGTGGATCGTCAACGGCGTGAAGGCGGTCGGCATCGGCGCCGCGCAGATGGCCTGGGCATTGGTGCCGATCGCCTGCGTCTGGGCATGGCTTGGGTGGATACTCGCCCGTCAGGAAGAGCGGAAGCGGCTGGCATCAGGGCCGCCGGGGTGAACTAGTTTACTGTCTGAAAAATGTCATGGTATAGTCGTCCCAACCGCATGAAGAATCGAGGATTGAATGCCTGAAGTACCGGTTAAGCTCTATATCGATAAGCTATTGAAAGAGTGCAGAAACCATGTCGCGCGTGCGGCGGCCATTCCCGGTCCTGTCAAGGACAGGGTGCTTCGCGCCATGGCCGACCGGCTCATGCGCGACGAAAAGGCCATTCTTTCGGCGAACGAAAAAGACGTCGACGCCCTCGGCAAATCCTTCGGCACCGAGGTCAGCAAAGATCGTCTCAAAGCCGCCGTCGCCCGCGTTCGCATGGTGGCCGACGACGTCAAGGAAATGGCCGAGCGGCTCGGGATGATCGCCGACCAACCCGATCCAGTGGGAGCGGTGACGGGCCGATGGGAACGGCCGGATGGCCTTGTCGTCTCCCGCGTGCGGACGCCGATCGGCGTGATCGGCATCATTTCCGAATTGAAGCCTCTGGTGACGGTCGAGTCGATGGCCCTGTGCCTGAAATCCGGCAACGTCAGCGTCTTTCGTGGGTCGCCGGAGTGGTCCCAGACGCATGCGGTGATCGCAACGGGTCTCCGCGAAGCGGCGGAGCAGCACGGCATTCCGGCCGGGGTCTGGGCAATGATCGACCGTCCCGAGAAAGAAGCGGCGCTCGAATTGATCAGATCCGGGAAGGCGCTGGACGCGATCATTCCGCGCGGCGGCGCCGGCTTGCGCAAGACCGTACTCGATGGAGCCCGCATCCCCGTGCTCTGTCACGACGGCGGCCTCACACAATTGTACGTGGATGCGGACGTTGATTTGCCGCTCGTCCAGAACGTCGTGATCAATTCGAAGGTGCAGCTGCCGTCTGCGAGCAATGCGTTGGATACGCTTCTCGTGCAGCAGA
>JBKPKC010000197.1:0-4617 GCA_046765595.1 Nitrospirota bacterium | reverse complement strand
CTATCTCCCCCGTGCGAACGTTTCCCTTCCGTTCCTCGCGATTCACTGTCGCCAGGATGCGCGTCCGGCTTCATGAAGCGAGCTCAGCCATTCAGGGTGGGAAACTTCGGCAAGGATGCCTCGCCCGCGTTCGATAGTTTGACGACGAGGTCGAGCAGCTGCTGTACGCGCTCGCCTTTTACCGTATCGCCTCCATGTCCGAGCACGGCATGATTCGCGGCATTGAGCAGCGGTTTCATGCCGGGCCATTCCTTGAGAAATGCCTGGCCGAGCGGATCGTCCAGTGCGGCCAACAGACGGAACTGCGCCTGGAAAGGCAGCACATACTTGCCGTCGATGTCCTCAAGGTAGCAGGCGAGACAGCTCTCTTTGAGGGCCTGCGGCAAGCGGTCGGGTTGGACGTCCCAGGTCTTAATTTGATGGTGTTTAAAGAGCTGCCGCTGGGCAAACGCCTCGAGCGCGCGCACCAGCGCTCGCATGGCGGCCTCCGTATCGTGAGCCCCGCGGAGCCGGCGCCCCGCATGGGCCAACAAATCAACGGCGAGGAGTTCCTTGACCTCCGCCGGATCCAGGACGAGTTTTTCCAGGAATCCGGCATTGGCTTTGATCGCGGGGAGCGCGGCCTTCACTTCCTGAGGCCCGCCGAACAGCGACGCCATCTCGATCGCTTTGACGGCCCCTTTCAGCTTCTCCCAAGCTTGACGATAATGAAACCGCTCCCAGAGGTCGTAGCCCTCGGCCAAATCGACCAACGCGCGATGGAGCGGCTTCTGCCCGCCGCTCACACGGCTTTCGAGCTGGCGAAACACCGTCGCTGCGGCGACAAATGCGCCGCGGTTGAACAGGTCGCAGCCTTCCCGCCTCACGCCTTGAGCCGCTTCATCCCACGGATTAATGGAAGTCCACAGACGGTCGCCGCCTTCGAGAGTCACAATCTCTCCTTCACGCCCCTCCTGAGGTCCGACCAGCGACACGATGCGCGAGGTCAACGGCGCCGCGCTGAGCACGAGCGCGCCAGCCATCGCGGCGGTGGCACCCGTGACATCGACGACCAACGCACCCGGGTCGACCTCCCACGTGCGGAGCATCGACGGCAATGCACGGGCGATCGTCTGATAGCAGGAGGGAAAGTGCTCGGCATCGGCCAGCAGCACCCAATCCCAGCGCCGAGGCATTTGCTCGAGGCGCGGCTGAACGTCGGTTTCGACGAGCGCTTTTGCCGATTCGGGCAACACAAAGCACAGGCAGTCCGGGCGCAGGCGATTGATCGAATACACGGCCGGAGCCACATCTCTGGTGAGCGTGACGGCGAGCGCCGCCACTGGTTGATCATGTGCCATTGGGCGCGGACTATAGCACGAGCATGGCGCAAAAGCCCGCTCCCAACGCGCCTTTTGCTTGACGGTCATCGTCCAGGCGCTTAGACTTCCGGGACATTCGTCCCAATTGTCCCGCATTGTGCCTGAGGTAATGAGGGTGCCGTATGGTGTGGTGGTACTGGATGGTTCTCGGCCTCGCACTGCTGGGCGCCGAAATGACGACGCCCGGCGGCTTCTACATCATCTTTTTCGGCTTGTCCGCGCTGCTCGTCGGCACCTTGGCGGGACTCGAGATCGTCGGCATAGATTGGTTGCAATGGTTGCTCTTTTCGGTGATCGCCATCGGATCGCTCCTGCTCTTCCGCGGTCCCTTGCTGGCACGCATGAGTGACGCCCGCAAGGCACACGGCGAGGTCGATTCGTTGGTCGGCGAACTAGTCATTCCGCTTGAGGCTCTGCCGGCCGGCGCAACAGGACGGGCCGAGCTGCGCGGCACAACGTGGACGGCGAAAAACGTGGGGAGTACCGCCTTTCACAAGGGACAGCGAGGCAAGGTGACGAAGGTCGACGGGTTGACGCTCTGGATTACCACCGAGTAATCGCACGCAGGTCTCTGACGATGGAGGAGGTAAGCATGTCGGCTGGTACGTTGGTCGTGCTCTTTCTCGCGCTGCTGGTCGTCTACGTCATCGCCAAAACCGCCGTCGTTGTGCCGCAGCAGAGCGCCTACGTCGTGGAACGTCTCGGCAAATATTCCGACACGCTGAATGCGGGTTTTCATATCCTCCTGCCGTTCGTGGATACCATCCGCTACCGACACTCGCTCAAAGAAACCGCCGTCGATATCCCGGAGCAGGTCTGCATCACCCGTGACAACGTCCAAGTGGCGGTCGACGGCATTTTGTACCTCAAGGTGCTCAACCCGGAGCGTGCGTCCTATGGAATCAGCGATTATCACTTTGCGCTGTCACAGCTGGCCCAGACGACGTTGCGCAGTGAGATCGGGAAAATCGAACTCGACCGCACGTTTGAAGAACGCACCACCATCAACATCCAGGTGGTGAATGAACTCGACAAGGCCTCGGAGCCCTGGGGCGTGAAGGTCCTGCGCTACGAAATCAAGAACATTACGCCGCCGAAAGGCGTGCTCGACGCCATGGAAAAACAGATGCGTGCGGAACGCGAAAAGCGGGCCCTGATTTTGACCTCCGAAGGCGAACGCGACGCAGCCATCAACCAAGCGGAAGGTGATAAACAACAAGTCATCAAGGCGTCAGAGGCCAAGAAGCAGCAGCAGATCAATGAGGCGGACGGGGCGGCTGCCGCCATCCTTGCCATCGCCCAGGCTACCGCCGAAGGATTGCGCAAAGTCGCAGAGACCATTCGAGTTCCTGGCGGTCAGGAAGCCGTGCAACTGCGGGTCGCCGAACAGTACATCGCGAAATTCGGCGAGCTCGCCAAGACCAACAATACCCTCATTCTTCCGGCCAGCGTGTCCGACGTCGGCTCAATGATCGCCGTGGCCATGAACGCCATCAGGCAGACGACGCCGTCGGCTCCGGCCAAATCCTGACATGACGAAGCCCAAGGACGTTTGACAGGATGGGACCCCTCGCCTAGAATTGGCCTCATGCGTGATTTTATCCTTCAGGCCTTCAACGACAGCGCGGCGGTGAAGCAGCAGTTCGTCCGGGAGCATGCCGACCGGATCGTCGAGGTCGCCAGGCTCCTCGTCCGGACGTTCCGTGAGGGCCATAAAGTCTTGCTGTTCGGCAACGGTGGCAGTGCCACGGACGCCGCCCATATCGCTGCGGAGTTCGTTGGCCGCTACAAACGCGAGCGCGCGCCTTTGCCGGCCATTGCGCTGGCGACCGACATTGCGGCGATCACCTGCATCGCCAACGATTACGGTTACGACGAGCTGTTCGCCCGCCAGGTGCGCGCCCATGGACAAAAGGGCGACATCGCAATCGCGATCAGCACCAGCGGGAATTCCCCGAACGTGCTAAAAGGCGCGGAGGCCGCGAAGGCCTGCGGCCTGACCACTGTGGCCTGGACGGGCGGCACGGGCGGCAAGCTGGCCGCGCTGGTCGATTTCGCCTTCGTGGTCCCGTCGAAAGTCACCGCGCGGATTCAGGAGAGCCACATTACGCTCGGCCACGTGCTCTGCGAATTGACTGAGGAAGAGCTCCTTGGCAAAGCCTCCTGACCGGCCCGGCTCCTCCATCAACACGCCCCGCCTGATCCCTCCGATTAACGTTTCCGATCTCAAAACGTATCCGCTCAAGAAGCGGCACAGCAAGGTGCAGGTCTCCGACTTTGCGAAGCCTTGGCGCCGGGGAGGCAGTTTTCGGCGGTTTTATCGGGCGCTTCCCGACATTCTCGCGGTAAAAACCCTCCGCGCCGTCGCTTCCGCCATTGCACGAGCGCACCGGAAAGGCCGGCCGGTGGTCGTCGGGATCGGCGCCCATGTGATCAAGGTCGGCCTGACGCCGATTCTCGTTCATTGGATGGAGCAGGGTCTGGTGACCGCCGTCGCCATGAACGGTGCGGGGATCATCCACGATTTCGAGCTCGCCCTGATGGGGCATACCTCCGAGGAAGTGGATGCCGAAATCGACGAAGGACGATTCGGCATGGCCGAAGAAACCGGCAGCATCCTCAACGAGGCCATTGCGCTTGGTTACCGCAATGGCCAGGGACTGGGCGAGGCCGTGGGCGGATATATCAGCCGCTCGAAAGGTCGATTTCCCAACCGCGCCACAAGCGTGCTCGCGACAGGCGCGAGGCTCGGAATTCCCGTGACCGTCCATGTCGCCGTGGGCACGGACATCATTCACATGCATCCCGCGGCCGACGGCGCGGCGATCGGCGCGACGTCGCTCCTGGATTTTCGGCGCTTGGCCGCCGTGGTCGCCCGGATGGAAGGCGGCGTCTATCTGAACGTCGGCTCTGCGGTCGTCCTGCCGGAAGTCTTTCTCAAGACGGTTTCGCTCGGCCGCAACCTCGGCCATCCGCTGTCCAATATCACGACCGTCAACATGGACTTCCTCGCCCATTACCGGCCGCTCACGAACGTCGTGCGACGGCCGACCCAAAAAGGCGGCAGGGGGTATTCGCTGATCGGCCATCATGAAATCATGCTGCCTCTGCTCGTGGCCGCCGTCGCGGAAGAGCTGGGGTCGCGACGCGCATGATCACGGATCCCCTGACGACTCCGCGGCTCGCAGACATCTGGACCGATCTCAACGCCCGGTACTTCGACGATGCGCTTCCCCCGATTGCCATCGTGTGGAGC
>JBKPKC010000196.1:0-8135 GCA_046765595.1 Nitrospirota bacterium | reverse complement strand
ATCCGGGGCTGTCCTGGCGGCGCCGGATACCCTCGATCGTTTGCAGCTTGGCGAGATCGACACGTCCGGCCTCGAAGGCCGGCTGACGCAACAGCGCGGAGAAGATCTTCAGCCCTCGTTCGACATCTTTTTTGAGCACGTCGAGGGAGGCGGCCCCAGACTGCCGTCCCATGGAGATGTTGATGTCGATGGCGAATTGCTCCAGTTCGTCGTCGATTTGTTCGGCGGTCATTCCGCCGCCGCCGCCGGTCCGCATCACCGACCCCGTCAACGCCGCGAGCCCGACTTTGTCCGCAGGCTCGGCCCATCCTCCCGTCCGGAGCATGGCGGACAGGTTCACGAGCGGCAATTCATGGTCTTCGAGCAGATACACGACCATCCCGTTTTCAAGCACCACCCGCGCGGGCTCCGGCGGCGCGAACTCGACCGGCGGGAAGAGCATCTTCCTGGGATCGCCCGAGGCCGCAGCTCCGGCCCACGCCATGCCCGCCGCGAACAAGACGGCCACCGTCAGCACGACGGCCTGCAGCGTCGGTACGCGCAATGAAAGAGCCGTGGTGATCATGACCGGTCCTCGTTGCCCGACACTGCCATGGTCAGCGCCTTCGAGCCCGTCTTCTTGACCAGCGTCGCGACCGTGCGATTGGACTTCGTGAAATATTGAGCGGCCACCCGTTGAATGTCGGCCGGCGTGACCGCAGCGATCTTGTCGCGCGACTTGAGCACGTAGCGCCAGTCTCCGGCGACGGTTTGATACAAGGCCAGTTGCGACGCCAGCCCGCTGTTGGACCGCAGTGCACGAACCATGTCGGCGTCCAGATTGTTAATGATCCGTTCCAATTCCTTGGCAGAGACCGGTTCCTTCTTGAGCCGTTCGAGCTCCGCGAGAACGGCCGCCTCTACTTCTGCCGTCGTGTGAGGCGCCAAAGGCGTGGCGCTCAGCACGAAGAGATTCGAGGCGCGGACGCCGGGATAGTTGGCGTCGGAATTCACCGAGGCGGCCAGCCGCGACTCCCGCACGAGCTTGCTGTACAGCCGGGACGTCGGCCCGTCCGTCAGCAACTCATCGATCACATCGAACACATAATCGTCGGGATGGCCGATGCCGGGCTTGTGAAAACCGATCGCAAGCGAGGGTTCCGCGTCGAATTCGACCTCGACGCGCCGTTCTCCGCGCTGGGGAGGCTCGACCGTCACAATCTGTGGCGGCGGTGGAGCGGGCGGGATTTTGCCGAACGTATTCTCGATCAGCGTGACGACTGCTTTCGGATCGATGTCGCCTACGATGCCGATCGTCGCCCGGCCGGGGCCATAGTAGGTCTTGAAAAAGTGTTCCGTGGCGGCCGGCGTCAGCGAGAGGATGTCCGATTCCCAGCCGATCGTCGGCACGCCGTATTGATGGGCCCGAAACGCTGCGGAAGTAAACGTTTCATAGAGCAGCCCGTTCGGACTGTCGTCGTTCCGCAACCGGCGCTCTTCCATGACGACGCCTCGCTCCTTATAAAACTCCCGAAGCACCGGATTGGCCATCCGGTCCGATTCGATCGCCGCCCACAAGGGCAACCGGTTGGACGGCAGGCTGATCACGTAGCGGGTGAGATCCTTTCCGGTCGACGCATTGAGGCCGACGCCGCCATGGCGCTGATACAAAAGCGCCATTTCATTGCCCGCCACATATTGAGCGGCCTGCTCCTGAAGCTCCTTGAACCGCTTTTGCAGCCCTTCGACCGCAGCTTTCTCGGCCGGATCGTCGGGCGAGTCGCTGCCGCGCCGGGCCAGGTCCCGTTGACGCTGCTCCAGTTCCGTCCCCACCCGGTGCAGCTCGTCCAAGATTGGCTTTTCTTTCTCGTAGTCCTTGGTGCCGACGGTGCTCGTTCCTTTGAACGCCATGTGCTCGTAGAAGTGCGCCAGGCCGGTTTGGCCGACCTGCTCGTTCACCCCCCCGACGCCGAAGGTCATGTTGATCGAAACGACGGGCGCCTGGTGCCGCTCCACCATTAAAATGGTCAAGCCGTTCGCCAGCCTGTGCTCGATGACGCGATCGGCCAGTCCGGACGGCGCAGCGCCGGTCGAGGCCAAGGTCAAGCCTAAGCTGACGATGACAGCGCTGCTGCAGGCCGCCAGTCGGCGAGCGGTGCGTGTGCGGCGATCGTTTGGCCGGTGTCTGATCGTGCTGTTCATTCAACAATCTCCATTAATTCTTCCGGTCGTTCAATAAACCAATCCGGCTGGCATGCGGCCATCCGTTCGCGGTTGCCCATGCCATAGCCCACCGCGCACACCCGAATGCCGGCGTTGTGCCCGCCGTTGATATCGTTCGTGCTGTCCCCGACCAAGACGGTCCGTTCTCTCGGGACATTCAGCCGTTCCATGATGTGCAACAACATGCCCGGTTCAGGTTTCAACCCGAATCCATTGTCGCCGCCGACCACAAACTGAAAGTGCTGCGGTCCCAGTCCTTTGAGAATCACATTCGTGTATTCGATTGATTTGTTCGTTGCGACCGCCTTCAATTTGTCGGCGAAATGTACCAACGTCTTCTCGACGCCCGGGTAGAACACCGTCCGGTCCAAGCAATGCGCAAGATAATGCCTGCGAAAAACCGTGAGCGCCTCCTCGAAGCTCACGCGGTTGTGCTCTCCGACAGCGAGGCGCAGCAACTTCTTCACCCCGTCGCCCACAAAGCCGAAGATCTCTTCCACCGGCCGTTGGGGCAGCCCCAATTCCTCCAAGGCAAGATTCACCGACGCGGCAATGTCCCATTTCGATTCGATCAGGGTGCCATCCAAATCGAAAATCAGCAGGTCGATCGGCATCTTTCCCATGCAGCCTCTTTATTTGACCTTCCGCAGCTCGCTTTGCAGCACGGCCAAGCTCTCGCGCTTGGTCGGCTCCGTTTCCTTTACCAGCGCTTCTCGGACGAAATTGATCATGCGCTTTTGACCGACGTGCGGCGGCAGCACCGGTTCGATGATGCGCCAGCGATTTTTGACCGACTTGACGCGGACGCGGACCTCTTCGACGGAGGCTTCGGGGAGAAAGCCGGCGGTTTCCAGGTACACCGCGCCGATGACCTGAAACGTCACCGGAATGACGACCTCCAACCGGTTCACAACTTCCCAATCCCGATGATGCTCGGCGACGGAAAACGCCCGGATCACAATCACCTTCCCCCAGACCGGTTCAGTGTCCCAGCCTCGATACGGCGCCAACGCCTCGAACGACATCGCATCGAGCTTAGCGCCCTTTTGATCGAGCTCAAAATACTTCTTCACTATGTCAGCCGGGGAACGGCCCAATCCGCCCGTTTGCGCCCAGACGAGTGTGGCCCCGATGGACGACGGACCCAGAAGGCACATGATGGCGAATGCAGCGGCAGCCAGAGGTTTGGAAGACAACATGCTCATCGATCGGAGTTGGGACGGTTTCTCACTGAGCGAGTGGGGAAAAAATATCGCTGCACGGCAGGTCATTCTACCAAAGGCCATCTTCGAAAGCATGTCGGAGAGCCGACGGCGCCGGGCGGCGTTGACCTGTTCCGAGACCGCATGCTACCGTTTTTGCCGCTCCTGACATCCAACGGCCGACGCGCCGGCATGTCTCGCCAATGTTGTGATTAGACATGACACGTCGTGTGACGAACCGGCCGACCTTTTTCTGGACGTGCTGCGTCCTATCCGTCTTGTGCTCAGTTCTTCCCCAGTGGGAGAGCCTGGCATTCGCCGCCGCGACGTGGACGTCACGCCCTGCGTCTTTCGAGGGAGTGCCGAAGGCGGGATCAGAGCAGGCGCTCGAGCGGAGAGCGCCGGACAAGGCCTATGCGCTTCTGGAGGCGCTGAGGCAGCACCATGGTGAACCGCTCCCGGGCTACGTCGGTGGAAAACTGTTTCACAACCGGGAACGTCGGCTGCCCAGCGGCCGCTACAAGGAATATGACGTCAACCGAAGAATCCGTGGACGCTCCCGGGATGCCGAGCGGCTGGTCATCGAGCAAGACACCGGCAAGGCCTATTACACGGACGACCATTATCGCACCTTCGTTCCGTTGAACTGATCCACATGGCCGCACACGCGTCACTGTTATCACTCGCGACTCACCTCCAATCGACCAAACCTCCATGGACGACGCTGCTCGTGCTCCAAGGGGAACAGCGTCCGGAATCGATCGTGAAAATTCCCGAGGCATTCATCCGGCGGATCATACGAGGCTCGAAGTGCCGAAGCGCCGCCGGGCTCTTCGCCGAGATGGCCCACGCCCTGGCGTTTCCCGACTATTTCGGCCACAACTGGGACGCGCTTGAGGAATGCCTGGCCGATCTCGAATGGCTGCCCGGAAAGGGCTATGTCTTGTGCTTCGCCAATGCCGAGTCGATGCTTCCCGATGACGAAGAGGAATTCGCCACTTTTCTGGAAGTGATCAGCGACGCCGGTGAAGCGTGGGCATCGGGCCAGGCCGGCCAACGACCGACCCCGTTCCATGCCGTCTTAACGGTGTCTGAGCAGGAAAAATCGAAGCTGATGCACCGGGGACTGGCGCGCGTGTCCGCCGCCCCTGTCGGGCCATCAGGAAGGACCCGTCGGCGGTCACGATAGCATCAGCCGACTAACGTTTGATCTTTTTCGTGAGGCTGAGCAGGCCGCTCCACTTGAACAGTGCAAAAGTGGTCGCGGCGGCGAGGAAACTCGCGGCTCCCCTCTTTTGAAGCGAAGCCTGCCAGTGCTGGCGGATTTGATCGCGATGGAGCACACAAATCCCGTGCGTTTCACGGGCGTCATCCAAGGGCGCCTTTTCTCCCACGAATTCAGCTTTGCCCTCTTTCCGGCACCAGGAACAAACCACCTTCATGCGTCTTCCTCGAACTGTGGATAATGTGCGCCGTCAGGAATCCGCGGTTACCATAGGCAAGTGTTGGGCCGCATGCGGTCCACCCGACCCAACACCTGAATGGCTCAGAACTGATAGTTCGTTTTGCTCACTGCACAAGCGAACTGTATCAAATCAGAGAACCAGCGTATGCTTTTATACACTTTTTGACCCCAGGTGAGGCAATTCGCGGCAGTCCTCCAGGCTGTTCCGTTTTCTTGACCGGTCAGTTTCAGCGTGATAGGGTGCGCCCCCATTATGAAAATCACGCGATCTATCAAGCTCTTTGAAGAAGCGCAGCAGCTCATCCCCGGCGGCGTCAACAGTCCGGTCCGCGCTTTCCGATCGGTAGGCGGCCACCCTCGCTTTATTCAGCGAGCCAAGGGCGCCAAGCTCTACGATTTGGATGGTAATGCGTACATCGACTATGTGCTTTCCTGGGGACCGATGATTCTCGGCCATGCCTCGCCTTCGGTGATCGCTGCGATCAAAAAAGCCGCCGGTCAAGGCACGAGTTACGGAGCGCCGACGGCGCTCGAAGTGGAATTGGCTCGTGAGATTCGGACGGCGGTCCCGTCCATGGAGAAAATCCGTCTGGTGAGCTCAGGCACAGAAGCCGTGATGAGCGCCGTCCGGGCTGCTCGCGGCTTCACAAAACGGGACGGCATCCTCAAGTTTGAAGGTTGCTATCATGGCCACAGCGACTACCTGCTTGCGAAGGCCGGATCGGGAATGATGACGCTCGGCATCCCCGATTCGCTCGGTGTTCCTGCCGATTTTGCCAAACATACCTTTACCGCTCCCTATAACGACATCCGCACCGTTAAACGGATGTTTCGCGAACGGGGACAAGAGATCGCCTGCGTCATTGTGGAACCGATCGCCGGCAACATGGGCGTGGTGCCACCTGCTCCCGATTTCCTCCCCGCCCTTCGCCAATTGACGCTCGAGCATGACAGCCTGCTGATCTTTGACGAAGTCATCTCCGGCTTCCGCGTCGATTACGGCGGAGCCCAGGCGCTCTACCGCATTACGCCGGACCTCACCGTACTGGGGAAGATCATCGGAGGAGGACTGCCTGTCGGGGCGTACGGCGGCCGACGGGCAATCATGGACCTGATTGCTCCGGCAGGGCCGGTCTACCAGGCCGGCACATTGTCGGGCAATCCGCTGGCCGTGACCGCGGGGCTCGCCACCCTCAAGGAACTGCGGGCAAAACAGGTCTACAAGAAGCTCGAAGAACGTTCAGCCGTGTTGGCCGAAGGGATCGGCAAGGAAGCGAAACAGGCGGGCATCCCGCTGGTCCAACATCGAGTCGGCTCGATGATGACGTCGTTTTTCACGTCCGAACCCGTCGTCGACTGGAACAGCGCCAAGCGCTCCGACACGAAACGGTACGGACAATTCTTCCATCGCATGCTCGAACAGGGCGTCTATCTGGCGCCTTCGCAGTTCGAGGCCGCATTTCTCTCCACCGCGCATAGCGCCTCCGACATCGAGCGAACCATCAAGGCCGCCCGCGCAGCGTTCAAGAACTTATAGTAAGAAACGCTGTATTAAATTAGATAACCAGACGGGCTGTTTTGATACCCTTCAGGCCGATCAAAACAGTTGTCTGTTCTCACCCGCCCACCCCAGCGCACATTTTCCACCCGCCCAACCCACCGATTGCTGCGCATCGTGTCCCCGTGACGCGCGCTTTTGAAGGCCCCCAGAAACGATAGTGTTGAACAATTGTATGTGGTCGATTGGGTGGCGAGCTGATCTGAACTGGTTCTTGGAAGCTGGTCAAAACGTCTGTGGGCTAGGCCGCAACAAGTGAAGGCCCGAAGCGTACGCTTTCATGTACGTTGAGGGTCTGAACGCTGTGAGAACGACGCCCACAGGCGTTTTCAACAGCTTCCTTACTCGTCGTCTTCGTCGTCCGCTTCCAGCGCTTCCTGCCTCTTCTGCTCTTCCATCGCATTGTGCAGCAACATGCGGATGAACATTGAATAGAGGGAACCCTTTTCCAGGGTTCCGCCCGGAGGGATGGCAATTTTTCCCTCTTTGATCATCTTGTCCATCCAGACTTTCTGATCCGGAGCGATCAACACGGGGATTTCGACGAGGCCGACTCGGCCGAACATTTCCATGGTGACAAACCTCCTTACACGTGAGTGGGCTATTCCAGCACGCGGTTTTCTCGGATGTCAACTTGAGAGGCGCAGTGTCTTGGCACGACACCTGCTCAGGCCCTCATGCAGGGAGGCGTGTCGTGCACCGAATGATGTGTGTGCTGCTGTCTGCCGTCGTCTCGCTCGGCGAGATCACCTTCGCACAGCCTTCCACGGCACCTCCCACCTCGTTGCCGGTCATACCGCTGTCGCCTAACCCGGTCAAACCGCCGGGAATCGGATCGTGCGCGCTCTGCCGTCCGCTCGAGGGGCGGCCTGGAAGCGATCTCAGGCAGCATCGCGCGCGGCGAGATGACGACTTGCACCCTCATAAGAAAGCAGCGGGCATCGGCCGGTCAGAGAAACGGAGTCTCAAAAGCCAACTCCCGCACCGCAAGCTGGGAGACAACGAGGAAGGGTCGGAACGATGACTGGTGGGAACGACTATTTTTTGCGTTTGCCCCGAGGGTTTTCTGCAAAAAGCAACCAGCCCAATACGATGAATCCGATGACGACGCCAATGATCGCTAACCAGGTGCCGAGTTTATCCATGGGCTGCTGACCCCTCGCCAGGATGGGACTGTAAGATGGCAACCGTTTGCTTGTCGAGACGTTTGACCTTCCCGTTGCCGTCCGTTACGGCAAGCCGCGCCGCTCCCTCCGCGACGAGGCGGCGGCTCTGCCGTTCGCGAACGACATGCGAAAACGTGATCGCCGCAGGACTCATCTCGGATATGATCGTCTCGATTTCAAGCCGGTCGCCGTAGTAGGCCGGCGTCCGATAATCGACCTCGGCACGCACGACCACGAAGACGCGGCCGGCCTTCATGAGCGCACTCACCGATAATCCTCTGTCTTCCAGATATTGCGTTCTGGCGCGCTCAAAGTATTTGAGATAGTTGGCATAGTACACGATCCCGCCGCAATCGGTGTCTTCATAGTAGATGCGGATGTCGACCGTATTCCCCGCGTGAGAGCGTTTGTCCACGGTTCCTCGGGTTTCACTGTCGCCAGGATGCGCGTCCGGCTTCACGAAGCGATCT
Organism: Nitrospirota bacterium; assembly: GCA_046765595.1. Taxonomy (GTDB): domain Bacteria; phylum Nitrospirota; class Nitrospiria; order Nitrospirales; family Nitrospiraceae; genus Nitrospira_C. The sequence goes on along the minus strand of JBKPKC010000196.1, from coordinate 72 downwards.
CAGCCATTCAAGGCGGGAAACTTCGGCAAGGACGCCTCGCCGGCATTCGATAGCTGTCTCTTATACACATCT
>JBKPKC010000195.1:0-3818 GCA_046765595.1 Nitrospirota bacterium | reverse complement strand
CTGCAGGACGATCGCCCGGCCGATGCCCCGCGTGCCCCCCGTGACCAAGAGGTTCTTGTCTGTCAATGAGAAACTCCGGCTCATGGTGGCAATCTAGCGCGGCGCTTGGGAAGGATGGTTTGCCCAATACGCTTCGAGAATCGGATCGCGATGGCCCGGAGCAAATCGGTCGTGAGGGGCGAAGACGAAAAACAGCTCAGCGGAGCAGACCTTTTTGCCCTCGACTTCGGCGAAGCACTCGGCGGTGGCATAGGCCGGACGATTTTGAGTGATCGTGGCGTGGAGGCGGATCTCTTGATCCGGCCTGACCCAGTCCCGAAAGTTGGCGCCGCTAATTTTTCCCAGCATCGCCCGTCCCGGATGAGTGCCCTCTGCGTCGAGGCATCGCCCCGCGGCTTGCGCCATCATTTCGGTGAGCAGCACGCCTGGAACGACGGGAAAGCCTGGGAAATGGTCGCGGAACAGTTCTTCGTCCGCAGGCAGTGTTTTGGACGCGACAATCTGCTTGCCCGGCTCCAGTTCGTGAATGCGGTCGACCAAGATGAATCTCATCTGTCCACGCGCGGGAATGGCGTCGGTGGCTTGATCAGGTCAATTTTCCGTGACGCTTCATGATGTGCAGAATATCGCCCACTGTTTTTATCACCTGAACGTCGTCATCGGTCAAGACGATGCCGAAATCGCTGTCGAGACTCGCCATCAAGGTCAGCACACCCAACGAGTCCCAGGCCGCGACGCTTTCTCGCGCCGTGTCGGCCGTGAGCTGATCAGGAGCCGTCTCAAAGACTCGGGCGATCCATTCTATAGCTTCACGTTCTGACATGTTTCCTTACCTTCGCATTATTGAGCGGAACATCCACCGTCCACGACCAAGTCGGCCCCCGTAATCCATTTACTTTCAGGCGAGAGGAGGAAGGCGGCCGCATGAGCAACGTCTTCGGGACTCCCGAAACCTAGGGGATGCGTATCTTTCAGAGCTTGCACCTGCTGCCCGGACAGCCCGGCCAGCGCCTTTTCCGTCATTTCGGTACGCACCATGCCGGGCGACAGTACGTTCACGCGGATGTTTCGCCGTGCGAGTTCAATGGCCATCGAGCGCGCCGCTGCCGTGATGGCGCCCTTACTGCCGCTATAGGCAATTTGGCCGGGCTTGCCGATGCGTCCATAAATGGCGGAGATGAACAGCACCGAGCCGCCGTCCTCGTTCAGCATATCCCGGCGAGTGACGGCGCGCGCCAATTCCATGCCTCCCAGATAGTTGACCTGTATCATCGCGTTGAGCTTGTCAGGCGTCGTGGCGCTCAGCGGGAGGGTGTCGACCACGCCAGCCGCATGGCACAATCCATAGAGTCGGCCCATTCCCGCAACAGCCTCTTTGACGGCGGGCATGATGTCGGCATACCTCGCGAGATCCAATTCGAGAATGTGACACGACGTACCCTGCGCCTGTTTCTTAGTGTCTTCCAGCCGCTCTCGATGACGGCCGATCAAGACCAGACCGGCCCCCTGTCTGGCCAAGGTGAGCGCCACGGCACGGCCGATGCCGGAAGATGCGCCGGAGATCACGACGGTTTTCCCGAGAAACCCTCCGGCGGTATACCCGGTCATGCCGACGCCTGCACGCTGTTGTCCAATTCGACCGATTCCAAAACCGCGTGGGGATGGAGATCGACCAATGCCGAGCCCCACGACAGACCAACGCCATACCCCAGCAGCATCAGGCGAAGCGGCGTCTCAGCGGGGCGGTGCAGCTTCCCTTCAGTGAGCGTCAAAGGAATCGAAGCTCCGCCGGTGTTGCCGAAATCCTTGAGAATCATCGGGACCTTCTCAAGTGAAATGGATTGCTTTGTGGCGAGGTGTTTCATGATGAACTGGTTGGATTGATGAAAAATGAAGTAATCGACGTCCAGCGGCGACAGGCCGGCGCCTGCCAGAGTTTCATCGATCAGCGCCGGCACTCGTTTGATCGTAAAATTGAAAATCAGCGCACCGTTCATGACCACGCTGTGCTTCCTCGGGTCTGATCCGAAACGGTCGCGAAACCCGCCGGACTCAATGATCATGGAGTGGTACCCGCTCCCGTCCGAATGGAGCGCATAGTGCCATTCCGGTGCCTGCGGCGATGCCTCCAAGGCCGTGGCCGATCCGGCGTCACCGAACAGCAGAGACACGGATCGATCCGCTTTATCGGAGAACCGCGTCGGAGTCTCGCCGTGAAGGACCAAGGCGCGGCGGACGCCGCCGCCCTGCAGCATCATCCCGGCAAGCCAGATGCCGTAAGGGTAGCCGGAACAGCCCAATCCGACATCGAACGCGGCGCAATGATCGGCAAGTCCCAAGCGATGATGCACGACACAGGCTGTTGACGGTAAAAAGTAATCAGGCGTTTGAGTCACCATAATCAATGCGTCGATCGACTCGCGTGCCCAACCGAGCCGGTCCATGGCGCGTTTCGCGGCCGCGATACAAAGGTCACTGCTGCAGACGGTGTCTCCAGCAACTCGCCGGGCGGATACTCCGGCCATCCCGGTCACCTTGCGGATTTCCTCCTCACTGAACTCGGCAGAATCCTTGAGGTTATCGAACCGCTTGGTCGGCACGCAGGTGCAGATTGCGGCGATGCGTGCACCTGTTGTCTTAACAACTGCCATTGTGGGTGCTCTTCAACACCGATGATCGATTCATGAGACCGACGGGTAGCCTCTCCCATCCGGAATGACGGGATTATATAGGTCGAATGCACCTATTCAAAGTTTTATTGGAATGTGCCGCGAGCGCACAATGATGCACATGCGCTCGCATGCTTTCATATGCGGACGCCTCATCGCAAGCATCGCCTTGTGTTAGGAAAGCGTTGTTTTCACCCCCCCTTCGCATGGATTTTTCTCTCATCCCCGTGAAGGCATCATCCTACAGTCCGCGGCGATAATCAGCTCCTAATCCCTTGCAAACACAATTACTTATCGCGTGTGCCTTCATGGTTTACCCTATAGTACTTACGTAGGGGGGCTGCCCTACTACAACGGTATTGTTGAAAGGGCCTTCTCGGGCGATAGTTGCCAATGCTCGGTGGGTGGTTTCGGCAGGGAACTCCCCTGTATGTCCGCAGAGTTCGGTGGAGCAACAAAATGAGTGAAGTTTTCTTGAACCTTTTCACACCAGAGGGATCGAGCCGAGCGGGAAAAAGTCGTTTGGTTACGCAAAACAGCGTATGCCACGAGGACGCCTTTCACTATCTGCTTCAAGCCGAGGCCAAGCGGTCTCAGCGTTCGGGGCAAGGGTATCACATTCTCCTGGTGTACCGCAGCGAAGCACAAGGATCGATGACGCCGATGCATTCCTATGTGTCTTCGGTCGTCCTTGATGCGCTCGCGAGGAGTCTTCGTGAAACGGACTACATCGGTTGGTACCGCGACGGCCATATCATTGGCGGTGTCCTCACAGTGGTAGGGCAGGATTCGATTGCCGACGTGTTTAAGCGAGTCCAGCAGCGCGTGAAGGATGCATTGGTGCCCAAATTAGGTTCCGAAGAAAGCGGGCGTTTTCATCTCAGATTGTGCCAACAGCATGAGTTGCAGGATTTCGAGTCCGGGATCCTGCCGATGGCAATTCAATAGAGACCGACGAGTTTATTAACGGGCGTAACGGAAGTTGTGGAGTACACTATGGTGAGACTCGGCGTGATTGGATACGGATACTGGGGTCCGAACATCGTGCGGAATTTCTCGGCGCACCAGGACTGCAAGGTCGTCGCCGTATGCGATAAGAACCCCTGTCTCTTATACACATCTGACGCTGCCGACGAAACGTTATTTGTG
>JBKPKC010000194.1:0-4968 GCA_046765595.1 Nitrospirota bacterium | reverse complement strand
TCTTAAAAAAACCTCGGATAGTTGCTCATTCCATCATCTCTCCTCACTTCTACCGAGTCGGCAGATCCGGCGTCGAGACCTCCATGACATAGCCGGCGTCGTCCATGAGAAGCACCACTTCCTGTCCCGGGTGCAGGCGGTCCAGCTTGTCGAGCGGGGCTCGAAACGGGACTTCGCGCGGCTTCCCGCCGTCGGTGATGATCATGCGATCCTTCCCGGCTTTTCCCTGATAGACCGTCTGCAGTTGCGCATGGGCGCCCTTGATGTGGGCCTTGTTGTTGAGTGCCGATTGGTGGACTGCGTCTGCGCTGGCCAGCTGGGCGTCGACCAAATGGCCGGTTTCGTCCGCCAGGAACAACACTTCGGCGCCGATCGGGATCGCCGTCAATTTCCCTTTTGCGCGTTCCGCCACGAAAAACGTCTTGGTTCCCTGATCCGTTTCGATCACGGCTTTGTCCAATCCAACGGTGAGCGGTGTGGTCAATTTGCCGCGGATGACCTGATGATGCGACGCTTTATTGGGATGGTGGTAGTCGACGATCGCATTGTGATCGTTCAACGTGACGACGATTTCATCGCCCGGCTTGAAGGTTTCTCCTCTGTCCGTCGCCATCTTCACCGGCACGGACATCGTCTGAAGATTGCCGACGGCGATTTCCATTTGATCGCCGCGGATGTCTTTGATGCGGCCGGTGAGCCGCCGGTCTCCGGGCAGGCGGCTGTCGGTCGCCTTGGTCGTCGCCTCTTCTCTGATAGAAGGACCGCGTTGCTCCTTCTGGCGGTCAGACCGTTCCTGTGCAGCAGCAAACCCATTGTCGGCGATGGCGGATGGCACCGTGCCGGCCATCAAGAGTGCGCCCAGTGATAACGTGGTTGCCGTTGTTTTGTCGCATGTCTGTTTCATTCAAACGTCCCTCCTTGATTGAGTCATTATCTGCAATACGCCGCCGATCGCGAGCACGAAGCGCGACAATCATTACAGTCAATTGAAGCGGATTAGACTGCGGCGGGCTGGTTGAAGTCTCACCCTGCGCCTTATGACGCGCGGAGGCGACTAGCGAATGCCCCAGTTTTGTGTCTTCCCAACAGGCGAATGTAGAGAACTACTCGCGTGTTCTCGCTGAACGGCGTGCTGTGCTGAATGCAGTCGGTATCAGGAAATGATTTCAAAACACCCCTCGGCTGAGAACCTGGCATTGCGCAATGATCGTAGACTTCATTCCATGAGGAAGGCAGAATACGGCCGATAGGGACTTCTTCTTCCTCGGGCAAGACGCTCATCATTGCGTTGACGGAAGGCAATGTAACGATTCCGCATCGCGAGGAAAAGGTCGGCTCAACGTATACCGCAAGAAGGCCTGGCAAAGGCTGTTCTCCTGTGAGGTCGCTGAATGGATGCTTGCTGGGAAGATGCGGTGCGGCGAGGTGACGTCGAGATCGTTCGGGACCTTCTTGCCCGCGGAGCCGATCTCAATGCGCGCGATCGGTATGGGCAAACGGGCGTGATGCTGGCCGCCCATGGCGGCCACCTGACCACCGTCCAACTCCTCATCGAACACGGCAGCCAGCTGAACGTTACCGCGAAATACGGGCTCACCGCGGTGATGCTCGCGGTGGTGGCCGGCCACGAGGAGATCGCCTTGGCATTGGCTCGCGCCGGCGCCGACCTCACGCTGCGTGGCACGGGCGCAACCGGCTTCGCCGGCAAGACAGCGGCCGACTTGGCGGCGGAGCGGGGCTGGAACGAACTCGCCATTACTGTCCTCGCCCCTGGACAGCAGAGGACCACATGAGCGGTCTTGTGCCGCCCCGGATTTATTGCATACCGGCGCTGGACGCCCCGATTGTCGCTGTGTTTCGACGCGGCCCCACGAATTGGTCCCATGTTGGACGGTGGGACGTGGCCGGCCTGACGTACGAACCGGGGGCCTGGTTGGGCGGCCGGATCTTTCCGCGGCGCTGTGATCTGTCGCCGGACGGGCGCTTTCTCTCGTATTTCGCCCACAAGCCGAGTGCGCGCTGGGATCTCGGTGACGACTATGTTGCGTTCTCGAAGCTCCCCTGGCTGACGGCATTGCATGCCTGTGGGACCTGTGGAACTTGGACGCGGGGGTATTGTTTTAGCCAGGACCCGCAAGCCCAGGAAGTACCGGGTCTGCCGATTCCCTATGGCTTACAGTCAATTCCAGCGGTGCAATTTGCCACGGAGCGGCGGCGAGGATGGCAAGAAGCATCGGATTGTCCGCCGCGGGATCCGAGGGACGCGTGGGACGAGCGTCGAAACGCCCGGCTGACGAAGCGGCAACCAGGCGGGCATCGACAGCTGTGTGTCGAAAGCATTGGACATGCAGGAGGGGAGTTCGCCGAGCAGGCCATTGACGGCCTGTTCGTGCAGTATTCTCTCGAAGCGGACGGCAACATGACGCTCCTGGACGACGTGCAGTGGGCAGATTGGGATGGGCACGGGCGCTTGCTCGTCGCGACGCGGACCGGCAAACTCCAAGTGCGGGAGGTCAGCTCTGGGGCTGGACAGATTCTCTTCGAGCAGGATCTCTCTCAGCTCGATCCGGATCCCGTTCCGGCCCCCGACTGGGCTACACACTGGTGATCTTGACGCGAGAGCAATCGGGGCCTTCTTCAGCGCGTCGCGTTTCGGGCCAGCAGCTCGCCGTACCGCCCAAGTGACCACACGATTCGCTCGAACCCATGGGTGACATGGAGGATCAACGCCCGATCTTCCGCCGTCACGTCTTCCTCGGTCGCGAGATATTTCTTTCGGATCCGCTCCATCATTTCGCCCCGGTCCGCCGTCATTGTCCCGAGGAGTGCCAGCTCGTCTCGATCACCGGCTTCGCCTGCCGCAAGCATCGTTTGCAACATCGTATCCAGCACCTCGACGATTGCGGCACATAGTTGAGCGGCCTTGGCGCCGCCCGGGCTGGCGCGCAACGCTTCGTACTGTTGCAGGAGGTCCTCTTCGATGACTTTCAGCAGGTCCTGACGGTTCCGGAGGTTCAACAGTCGTTCGGCAAGTTCCACAGAATCGGTGCGTTCCAAGGCGTCGCGGAGAAAGCCCGTGAGGCGTTCACCAATGCCGAGAAATGCGGCGTGGTAGACAGATGGGTTCGGCTGTCCGCTGAGCACTCGGTCGCTCCGGAGCGCGTCGAGATACAGTGGAAACCGCTTGGCGAGTCGCAGGTGTTCCTTTTCGGCGAGGAGGAGGGCTGTTTCCGGCTGGTTCAGGGCGTCCTCATTGATATATCGGGTGTGCGGGAGCATGTCCTCTTCGGTGGAGGGCCAGAAGCGTGCGATGAACGCTTGATAAGGCTTCGCCGCAAGCGTCAGGAGGACAGAGGTGACCACACTGAACAGGATGGCCACGAACGCCGTCTGGACGGCGATCTGTCCGGACACCCGAGTGGCGGCCGCCTGTATCAAGGGGATGCCGGTCAATTCCTCACCATAGAACAGTCCGACGAAGAGCGCCGCTCCCAGCAGGCCATATAGCGCCTGCGCAATCACGACCTGCCGTGCAACGCCTTTGAAACTTACGCCGAGCACATACGTCAGTGCGGCGGAGCCGGCATAGGTGCCGTACACCTGCATGAAAATATGCTCTGATTCGTAGACGCCGGGTTGGGCCATGGCGATCGCGAGGAGAATAATCGCGATGTGCGACTGCGCAAGCAATGTGAGGAGCGCGCCTGTCACGAATGCGATGAGCCCGGAATCCCCGATGAGCTCAAACAGTGTCGCCGCCCAGGAGATGGTGAGCAGCTCAGAGGAGCCCTTTTTGATCAGGAGGAGGCCTAACAGGATGAGTGCGAACGAAAAGAGTGCGCCCGACACGTTGCGCCATCGAGAAGGAAACTCGTAGGCGTAACACAGTCCCGCCAACCCGACCAGCGAGAGGATCAGTGATTCGGTCGGAAGGAATGCCGCCACCGTGATGAGGGAGCAGCCGGTGTTGGCCCAGACGACTACCGGCATCGCGCGGCGGACGGGCAGGACTCCGGTGTGCACGAGGCTCGCCACCACATAGGACGTTGTCCGTCCGCTCTGCGTGAAGAAGCCGGACACGACTCCCCACAGCGCTCCGACCGCTGAGTTGGCGCTTGCCTGGGTGACCAGGTCTCGAAGCCGAGACCCTCCCATGGCGGTCAGTTGACGAGAAACTTCTTTGAGCCCGACGAAGAACAATCCAAGGCCGGCCAGCATCGTGGCGGCGATCTCAAAGAGGTGACTCACGGGTCTCACTCCTGACCTAGGCCAGCGAGACGATATTGCCGACAGCAGGGGATGTCAATACGGCGTGCGCACGGAGGGATTCGACATCGCGGTCGAGACGTGCTAACTCTTCGCCACCATGAAGGCAATGCGTCCGGCTGGCCCGTCGACCATCCGCTTTGCCGTGGACGAATTGCCTCCGCACCTGCTTGCCGCGGGGCTCGGGCTTCAAGTAGTCCTGCTCATCATCGCCAGCATCGCGCTCACGCCCATCGTCGTCTTGCGCGCGGCCGGCGTCGACATCGAGCGCGCCTCCTGGACCATTTTTGCCGCCCTGCTCGTCAGCGGGCTCACGACCATGCTGCAGGCCCGTCCGCTGGGCCGGTTCGGGGCGGGCTATGTCCTGTTCATGGGAACCTCCGGCGCCTTCATTGCCGTGGGGATTTCGGCGGTGATGGAGGGAGGGGTTCCCCTTCTCATGACCCTGGTCGTCGTCTCGTCGCTGTTTCAATTTTATTTTGCGGGCCGGCTTTCGACGCTTCGTCGGATCGTGACTCCGACGGTCGGCGGCACGGTCATCATGCTGATCGCGGTGAGCGTCTTTCCGATCGCCTTTGAACTGCTGAACAAGGTGCCGGAGTCACTGCGCGCCGTCCCCCTCGCGGCGCCGATCACTGCGACCACGACCTTCGTGGTCATCATTGCCATTGCGCTCTTCGGGACGCGCACCCTCCGCTTGTG
>JBKPKC010000193.1:0-7369 GCA_046765595.1 Nitrospirota bacterium | reverse complement strand
TACTTGTCATGTCCGTTGATCATGATCGTGAGTCTCCCTGCGCTCCGCTCCCCGCCCGCCGTTGAATCGTTTCCCGGAGAAACACTTCCAATTCTTCGGAGAGCAGCTGCACATGCGCTTCGAGGGTCTCCAACATGGAGGCTCGGGCGCGCAGATCGGTCGACGTATACATGCCGCCCTTGCCGAAGACGAGCGCCCTCCGGTCTTCCTCGCCGGAAGAGCCCGGTTCGCCCAAACGTCCCTGTTGACGCCAGGCCTGGAGGATTTCTTCTCTGATGGTGCGGTTTCCGTCCGTCCGGCGCTCCTGAAGAAAACGCCAAATCGTCGGTGAAAAGGCACTCGACTGTTGAGGATCCTGCCAGAGTTCCCCGAGCAGATTGCGCTCATGAGTAAATTGTTGTTTGGAAGCGGCAAATAGCGCGGCCCCGCCGAAGACGGAGGCCACGACACCTCCGGCGAGCGTCGCGGCATTGTTGGCCGCATCGGAGCCCCCGGCGAGGCCGATGCCGCCGGACACCACGGCGGCGACACCGCCAATCACAATCGAGGCGAGCGTCAGCCGCTTCACGAGGGACGCGTCGACTTCGTCCATCCGGTCCGCCACCTGATCGGCTCGATCCCGTTCACAGACTAGTTCGGCCGTGAGGGAGGACACTTCAAACATGGTCAGCAGCAGCCGGTCGGTCAGTGACTGCCGCAGTTCCATAAACGCGACGCTGCGCGTGTCGCCGGCGCGCTCGAGCGCGGCCAGTTCACTCAAAAGCGGGATCGCATTCATGACCCGCGCGACTTCGATCGCCTGCTCGGACAAGCGCAGCTCGGCGTTCGAGACGTCGCCGGTCGGCTGCTCGGCGTCAATCTGGAAGCGCGTGGGATGGAGCGGCGCGCAGGATCGCTCAGGCGTCGTCGCATGAGGCGTGGAAGGAAGGATGATGGAACATCCGCCGAGGCCGAAGAGGCAAACCATCAAAAACAAGACGCGCATTACTGTCCGCAAGCTCTGTCACACGATGACCGCCGCCCTCACTGGCGCCGCGAAGACCCGAGAGAAAACTCGGTCCAATTGCCTTTTGTCTTGGACGACGCCGTGAGAATGGCTTTCAGCGCCCCGTCATCGTCTTCATCGTAAATCTCTCCGATGACTTCCTCGAGAATGTCCTCGAGAGTGACGATTCCCAACCGCGTCTGCTGTGAACAGACAATGCCCATGTGAATCCGCCGGTCCTGGAGCAACTTGAGGCCCGACAATAACGGCAGATGGTCAGGGAGTTGGACGGCCGGACGTACCAACGACTGCCACTGTTCCGATCCGGAGGCATGGAGCGCAAAAAATTCCTTTGCGTTCAGGATCCCGATCAGCGCTTCTCCATCGAGCACCGGCAGACGTGTATGGCCCGAAGTGAGGAGGATCGTTTCCAGCTCGCTCGCGCTCAGACGGACGTCGGCTTTCACCACCTGTTTCCAGGGGAGATAGATATCTTTCATCCGCTTCCGCTCAAGATCGACCAAATTCATGACGTATTGTCGGTGCTCTCGAGAGAGCAAGCCGAGTTCGACCGTCGCCGGCGGCGCCTCCTCCGCACCGGTCGTCAGACGCAACACCAAAAGAACTTTTTTGGTGGACCATTCAAAAATCGTCACGAGGGGGCCGAGAACGAAATCGAAGAACGACAACCATGGCGCAGCCGCCAATCCCACCGCCAGCGAATGTCGGAGCGCGAGCGTTTTCGGAATCAGTTCGCCGATGACGACAGTAAAGTACGTCAACGGAATCACGACGGCGCCGATCGCGAGCATGTCGGCCGTCCTCTCGCTGACGCCCAATGTCCCGAAGAGGGGGCTCAGCCGCTCCTCGGCTCCCGCTCCGCCGACGGCTCCCGCAAGCGCAGCGACAAGGGTGATCCCAATTTGCATGACGGCGAGCGTCCGTTCGGGGTGTTCTCTAAGCTTCAACAGAAGATCGGCTTTTTTGTGTCCTTGGCGAACCAGTTCACGGAGGCTTGGCCGGTTGACAGCCACGAACGCCATCTCAGCACCGGCGATGAGAGCGTTTGCAAGCAGGCACAGCACGACGATGGTAATTTCGATCATAAACAGCCTCTTCTTATTTGTTCGTTCAATTTGCAAATTCAGAACTAGGAAAACTGCTAGTGCCGCCCTGGAATCATCACTGAGAGGAAAGGGGTTACGGGTCATCTCACCCACCTGCCCCATGCCCCCTCAGCGCTCCCTTGACTCGCCGCGAAGCCGCGACTAGGCTGCTTTCCGTTTTATGGCCTCGGACCGATGACTCACGTCCTGTCACTTTGTGCGCCGATAAGGGACGCGGATGCCTTCTCGACGAAAACCCTCCGTTACATCGACCGTCCCCCCGACCGTGGAAGAACGCCGCCTTGAGGAGGATGCCCGCCGTCAAAAGCATTGGAAACGGTGGGGTCCTTATCTGAGCGAGCGGGCGTGGGGGACTGTCCGCGAAGACTACAGTCCATATGGCACGGCCTGGGAGGCATTTCCGCACGACGAGGCGCGATCACGGGCCTATCGCTGGAACGAGGACGGTCTCGCCGGCTTCTGCGACCGCCATCAATACATGTGCTTCGCGCTGGCATTCTGGAATGGCCATGACCCGCTCTTGAAAGAACGCCTCTTCGGCGTGACCGGCCATGAGGGCAATCACGGAGAGGACGTGAAAGAGTATTACTTTTATCTGGATTCCACCCCGACGCATTCCTACATGAAATTCCTGTACAAGTACCCGCAGACAGCGTTCCCCTATGCGTACCTGGTCGATGAGAATCGGCGTCGCAGCCGTTGTGAGCCTGAATTCGAACTCCTCGACACGGGCTGCTTCGACGACCACCGGTACTTCGATATCTTCGTCGAGTACGCCAAGGCCTCGCCGGAAGACATCTGCATCCGCGTGCAAGCGGTCAATCGCGGGCCTGACACCGCCGAAGTCACCGTTCTTCCCACGATCTGGTACCGCAACACCTGGTCATGGGGCTCCGACATCAGACGCCCGCGATTCCAGGCGGGCAACCCGATCGACGGCGCCAGCGTGATCGAGACCGTCCATGAGTATTATGGACTGCGCCGATTACTTTGCGAGCAGCAGCCGACGCTCCTCTTCACGGAGAATGAGACAAACAGCGCACGTCTGTACGGCGACGAAGAAGGACCGCCCTACGCCAAGGACGCCTTTCACGACTATGTCGTCAAAGGCCAGAAGTCCGCCGTCAATCCCGATCACGTCGGCAGCAAGGCTGCGGCCCATTATGTGCTGACACTGCCGGCCGGCGCCAGCGCGACGATCCGCCTGCGCTTCACCAACGATGGGCAGATGGCAGCGTTCTCACGGCGGGCACTCGATGCCGTCTTTGCGGCGCGCAGTAAGGAGGCCGACCACTTTTACGACACGCTGGCTCCCCGCCGGCTGTCCGAAGACAGCCGCCGCATACAGCGGCAAGCCTTCGCGGGGCTGCTCTGGAGCAAGCAGTTTTATCACTATGAGGTGAGCCGCTGGCTGAAAGGCGATTCGGTTGGACCCGAGCCGCCGCTCGAGCGGCGGCATGGCCGCAACGCCGACTGGACGCATCTCTTCAATGCGGACGTCCTCTCAATGCCGGACACGTGGGAGTATCCGTGGTACGCGGCCTGGGACCTCGCGTTTCACTGCATTCCGCTCGCCCTGGTCGATCCCACCTTCGCCAAGGAGCAGCTCATCCTGATGCTGCGCGAGTGGTACATGCACCCCAACGGACAGATTCCCGCCTACGAGTGGGCATTCAGCGACGTGAACCCGCCTGTGCATGCCTGGGCGGCATGGCGGGTTTACAAGATCGAACAAAAACGCAAAGGGACCGGCGATCGCGTCTTTCTCGAACGCATCTTTCACAAGCTCCTCTTGAACTTCACGTGGTGGGTCAACCGCAAAGACACCGAGGGCAAGAACATTTTTGAAGGGGGGTTCCTCGGCTTGGATAACATCGGTGTCTTCGATCGAAGCGCCCCCCTCCCGACAGGAGGCCGCCTCGAACAATCGGACGCCACCAGTTGGATGGGCATGTACTGTCTGAACATGCTGACGATCGCACTGGAGTTGGCGAGCGAGAACCGCGCGTATGAGGACGTCGCCAGCAAATTCTTCGAACATTTCGTTTACATCTGCCGTGCGGTGAACAACATCGGCGGCAAGCATATCGAACTCTGGGATCGCACCGACGGATTTTTTTACGACGTGCTGCACTTGCCGAATGGGGGCACGACGCACATGAAAATCCGTTCGATGGTCGGCTTGATTCCCTTGTTCGCCGTGGAAACGCTCGACTCGACGCTCATCGACCGCCTGCCGCGGTTCAAGCACCGGATGCAGTGGTTCCTCGAGAACCGTCCCGAACTGTCGCAGCATGTCGAAACACAGACGTATGACGGCGGCGTGCGGCGGTTTCTTTCTCTCGTCAACCGGCACCGGCTGCGCTCGGTCATGCGCTATCTGCTGGACGAAAACGAGTTCCTTTCCCCCCATGGGATTCGGGCCCTCTCCCGTTATCACAAGGATCATCCCTATATCTTGAATGTCATGGGGCTTGAACATCGGGTGGACTATGAGCCGGCGGAGTCGAGCACTCCGCAGTTCGGCGGTAATTCCAATTGGCGCGGTCCGGTCTGGTTTCCGGTCAATTATCTGCTGATCGAATCGCTCCAGAAGTTTCATTTCTTTCTCGGTGATTACTATCGTGTCGAATGCCCCTTCGGATCAGGGAGTCAAGCCACCCTGTGGCAGGTGGCAACGGAGCTCTCGCGGCGTCTCATCGGGACGTTTTTGCGCGACGACGAAGGGCGGCGGCCCGTGTTCGGCGGCGCAGAACTGTTTCAACGCGACCCGCACTGGCGGGATCACGTGCTGTTCTATGAATACTTTCACGGCGACAACGGCGCCGGCATTGGAGCAAGCCATCAGACGGGCTGGACTGGTTTGGTCGCCAAGCTCATCCAGCAATCGGGAGACTGAGGCGACGCGTCGGTTTTCCCGCACTTTACTTCTCTCACGCTACGCGCTACGCTCCTTCTCCCTGTCCGTAGTCACACGCAGACCCTGTCGATGCCTGACGCCATGTCTCACGAACGCTCAGCACTTTACATCTCATCCTGGAAGGAGATTGCTATGCGACGCTGGAGCCTGCTACCCGTCATCGGTCTTGCCATCCTCACGGCTTGGCTGCCTGCGCTGGCGGTTCAAATGCAACGCCCTCAGGCGGAGTACTCCGCGGATGAAACGATTCAAACCGACGAACGCACGATTCAACAGAAGGTTTTTGTGACGCCGACCATGGAGCGAAAGGAACTCTTGACGGGTGGCGGCGACGGCGCGGTTCAAATCTACCGGTATGACAACAAAGTGATGTGGATGGTCATGCCGTCTCAAAAAATGTACATGGAGCATTCGATGGCCGGAGGTCCGCCCAAAGGCAATGATCCGTCACAATGGACCTATGAGGATACCGCGGTCGGAGAAGAAACCCTCAACGGCATAAAGGTCACGAAGTTCAAGACGATCGCCACCAGCACGGACGGCAAGAAATACGGCGGATTCTCCTGGCGGACGAAAGAGGGCATTAATCTCAAGCAGGATCTGCTGTACAAGGAAGGCAACGAAAAAAAGCGGATGCTGACCGAACTGAGCAATGTGAAAATCGCCGCGCAGGACCCAAAACTCTTTGAGATCCCTGAAGGGTTCACAAAATTAGACGTGGGCGGCATGATGGGCGGTATGGGCCGCCAGGGTATGGGGCAACCGACCGGACGCCCGGACATGAGCGGCATGCCGCCGCCAAATACGCGCCAGCAGGGCACGCGACCGGAAGTCGTGGCGCCCCAAGAGCCTCCGGCTCCAGAGCAGGAACCGCCCGCAGAGTCAGGCGTGGACAAGGCCACCAACTTCATGAAGGGCCTGTTCGGCCGCTAGGCGCGAGCGCAGCATGGCGAGCCGGCTCCAGGGCGGACTGCTGTCCACAGCCATTGTGATCAGCGTCATCACTCTGCCTGTCGGCATCCACGCCACCGAATCGGTCACTCCACATGACCGCCCGGTCATTAACGCCTCCGCGGTGTATCTCATCGAGCTTCAATCCGGGCGCGTCTTCTTGCAGAAAGACGCGGTGCGGCGACTCCCACCCGCCAGCCTCACAAAGATCATGACTGCGCTCATCGCCTTGGAATCGGCGCCGCCTCAAGAAGTCGTGAAAATTAACAAGCGGGCGCTTGTGCATCCTTCGTCCTACCACTTCGAAGCTGGCGAGGAATTCCTATTGCGTGACCTGGTGACCGCCATCCTGGTGGCGAGCGCTAACGATGCGTGTGAGGCGGTTGCCTGGCATATCGGAGGGGACGACAAGCGGTTCGTCGCAATGATGAACGCGCGGGCTGAAAGGCTCGGACTGCATGACACGCATTTCGCCAACGCATGTGGATTCGATGCACCTGGTCACTATTCGACCGCGATGGATCTCGCGACGTTGACGGAACACGCACTCACCGTGCCTGCCATTTCGATGATGGTGCGCACCGTCACCCGCACCATTGCTACAGTGGACGGGAGGCGATCGGTATCTCTGTACAGCACCAACGAACTGCTCAGGGATCCGGACATCACCGGCGTAAAAACCGGCTACACGAGCAAGGCCGGTCGCTGCTTGATCGCCAGCATGTTCAAGGACGGGCATCGCCTCTTATTGGTCGGACTCAACGTCCAGGACCGATGGGAACAAGCCACGAAACTGCTCCGCTACGGGCAGGCGGTGTTGCGCGCGGAGACCGGCTAAGGACATGGCTTACTCACGCCCGACCTGGTGAAGGTAGGCATCACGGAGATTGTTTTTGGCGAGCGCATAGTCGGGATCCAGCCTGGAGGCGATGCGGAATTCTTCGATCGCCCGGTCCCAATCGCCTTGCATGGCGTAGGCATGGCCGAGATTATTATGCGGTCTGGCTTTGACCGGCGATTTCCGGACCGTGTCCGACCAGAGGGAGACCTCGTCTCGATAGAGAAGATTGCGTTGATACGTCAAGAGACTGAGCACGAGCACAGCGGGCAGCGCGAGGCTGTATCCCGCGACACGACTTGTCCGGGAGTATGGGACGGCCACGGTCAGCCTTTGCAGGAGGAGAACGACCAGCACGACGACCGCGAGGATCAGGCCGATTGAGGCGAGATAGAGATTGCGCTCGCTCAGGAGATCAGCACGGGGGATCAGACTGGTGGGAAGGAGATGGACAAAAAACCAACCCAGGCCAAATGAGAGTAGAGGAACCCGTCGCCCCATGATCAGCCCCAGCGTGGCCAGCCCGCCGAGCACCACGAGATCGAGAG
>JBKPKC010000192.1:0-13135 GCA_046765595.1 Nitrospirota bacterium | reverse complement strand
GCTTACGACCCTGCGCAGGTGCGCGTGCTCGATCAGCTTACCGTGGACGGCAGAATTGCTCCCACCTCCTGGGCGCAGCACTTGCCGGCGGTGCTTCCCGTTCTTGAACAAATGCAGGGCATCCGATCGGTGATGATCGATGGCCGCTATGTGGTCTTGAGTGGCACGGTGCCCTCCGAGGCGGTGAAAACCAAGATTCTGCAAACCGTGTCTCCGTTGCGCACGCTGGGCCTCCAACTCGAGGACCACATCACCATCACTGCCGCCGCGGCCGCCCCCGCTCTGTCGTTGCAGACGCAGGTCAATGATGTGTTGTCCCGCAACCAGATTGAATTCGAATCCAATCAAGCGACGTTGACCGGGCGCGGACGAGCGGCAGTGGACCGTCTCATTCCCGTGCTGACCCAAGCTCCCCATACCTCGATCGAGATCGGCGGACACACGGACGGGTTCGGGGCGCCCGACTATAATAAGGAGTTGAGCCGCCGCCGGGCCGAAGCCGTACGGGACTACTTGTTGGCTCATGGCGTGACACATGAATTGACCGCCGTCGGGTATGGGGCCGCGAAACCGCTGGAGACCGGCATCTCGAGGGCCGCCCTCCAACGCAACCGGCGCATCGAGCTGCATGTGTTGGACGCAAAACGATGATCACGCTGATCGGCCAAATGGTGATCTGTCTTCTGGTGGCGGCCGCCATCGGCGCAGCCGTCGGCTGGCTGCTGCGCCACCGCGAGGCGCTCTCGCACGAGCAACAGGTCGCCGACCTCGAGACTGAATTGCGGACCAAAGGTCAGGCGCTCGACACGGCGATCTACGAAGCGAAAGTCAAGACCTCCGCCGCCATGGTGCTGGAGTCCAAAGTGGCCTCGCTCGAAAGCCTCGGCCGCTCCGCGCAACATGACTTGGCGTCAAGGCAGGACCGCATCGAGTCGTTGCAACAAGAACTCAAGGACAGCCAGGCACGGCATCTTTCGTCTCGCTCGGAATGTCAGACACAGCTCGAGCGACTCGCGGAGCAGGAGACCACGCTGGCAGCCTACGCCAATGACGTTCGGGAGGCCAATGCCGCGAGGAACAAGGCGCAGGAGGATCTGGCGACAAAGGAGGAGGCAGTTTCCGTCCTGCAGCAGCGGCTGCTCGACGCCGAACGCCGTCTGGAAGAGCTCGACCGGCTCCGCACGAAGCTCCAGGAACTCGAGCCGGCCCAAGGCCGCCTGCACTGGCTCGAAGTGCAGCTCAGCGAAAAAGAGACCCATCATCGGCGCGTCGTCCACCGCCTCGAGGAAGATCTCGCCGCCCGAGACCGCCGTTTGGCCGAAGAAGCGGAGCGGACGCGACAGTTGGAAGAGCGTGAGCGCCACATCGCGACGCTCGAGCGGCGTCTGGCCGAACTGGCGGGGCTTCAGGCGGAGCTTGCCGGCCAGGCCAAGATCCTGGGCGATCAAGAAGAAGAAATTTCCCGGTTGCGCAAGCGCCTCGGCGAAGTGCGCGCGGCTCTTCGGGGGCGAGACGACGGCGGTCCGGTGCTGGTACGGCCGAACGGTCCCGCCAATCAGCTGAGTCTGCAAATGCCAGCCGCCAAGTCGACGGCCGGACCACGCAAGGACGACCTCAAAAAGATCCAGGGCATCAGCCCTGCGATCGAGCGCGCCTTGAACAAAATGGGCACATTCACCTACGTCCAGATCGCCAAATGGAAACCCACTGACATCGCTCGCATCGCCAAGAAGCTGGACTCCCTTCCCGGCCGGATCAAACCCGATCACTGGATCGCCGGCGCGAAAAAACAGCACCGCGAGAAATACGGCGAAAAACTCTAACGGCGTGAGCCGAGTGCGCGTTGACTTGCCGGCACCGCTCTCCTAGAATCCGCACCCATGACCGCCTCGTTCGTGCATCTGCATCTGCATACCCAATTCAGTCTCCTCGACGGCGCCAATCAGATCGAACCGCTGGTCCAGCAGATCAAACGTTTCGGCCAACCGGCCGTGGCGATGACCGATCACGGCAACATGTTCGGCGCCATCGAGTTCTACCGTAAGGCCAAAGAAATCGGCGTCAAGCCGATCATCGGCTGCGAAGCCTACATGGCCTTGGGCAGCCGGCATGCGAAGAAAGACAGCGGACTCGCGCACAACGACTACTATCACCTCATCCTCTTGGCCAGAAATCTCACCGGCTATCAGAATCTCATCAAGCTTGTCAGTAAAGCCTACCTTGAAGGGTTCTACTATAAGCCGCGGATGGACAAGGAGATTCTCAAAGAGCATCACGAGGGCTTGATTGCGCTGTCGGGCTGCCTCAGCGGAGAGATCCCCTATCTCATCGGCCAGAAGGACATGGCCGGCGCCATGGCGGTCGCAGGCGAATTTCAGGAGATTTTCGGCAAGGAGCACTTTTATCTCGAAGTGCAGGCCAACGGCCTCGACCATCAACGCATTGCCAATGCCGGCCTCATGGAAATCCATAGAAAGCTCGGGATCCCGCTCGCGGGGACGAACGACTGTCACTATCTCAAAAAAGAGGATGCCCGGCCGCACGAACTCATGCTTTGCCTGCAGACGGGGAAGACGCTCAGCGATCCGGCGAGAATGAAATTCGACACCGATCAGCTCTATGTGAAATCGACGGACGAGATCGCGGCGGCCTTCGCCGAGTTTCCCGGCGCGGTTTCCAACACGTGCCGGATCGCCGATCACTGTGAGCTGGAGCTGGCGCTCAACAAGACGCATCTGCCGCAGTACAAGGCGCCGGAAGGCTACACCCGCGAATCCTACGTGGAGCAGCTGGCCGTCGAAGGCCTGAAGGCCCGTTTGGCGGAGCGTCCGAGCAAGATTTCGGCGGCGCTGTATGAACAACGCCTGCGCGAAGAACTGACCGTCATCTGTTCCATGGGGTTCGCCGGGTATTTCCTGATCGTCTGGGACATCATTCGGTTCGCCCGGTCCCGGAGCATCCCCGTGGGCCCCGGCCGCGGATCCGCGGCGGGCAGCCTCGTCGCCTATGCGCTGCGCATTACCGATCTCGATCCGCTCGTCTACACATTGCTGTTCGAGCGCTTTCTCAATCCCGAACGGGTCTCACTCCCCGACATCGACATGGATTTCTGCATGGATCGGCGCGGGGAAGTGTTGAACTACGTCGTCGACAAATACGGCTCGGATCACGTCGCCCAGATCATCACGTTCGGGACGTTGGGCGCCAAAGCGGCGATCCGCGACGTCGGACGGGTGCTCGAGATGCCCTACGCGGACGCCGACAAGGTGGCCAAACTCGTGCCCAACCAATTGAACATCACCCTCGAGCAGGCGCTCGAAGCCGAACCCCGGCTGCGCGAACTGGTCGAGACGGATCCCAAGGTCGGCGAGCTCATGACCATCGCGCGTTCGCTCGAAGGGCTCGCCCGGCATGCTTCCACGCACGCGGCAGGCGTCGTCATTTCCGAAGAACCGTTGACCGATCATGTCCCCCTCTATAAGGGGGCCAACGACGAAATCGTCACGCAATATTCCATGGGAGACGTCGAAAAAATTGGCCTGGTGAAATTCGATTTTCTCGGCTTGAAAACGCTGACCATGATCCGGCGCGCCGAGATCTTGATCAATGAAGGCCGGCCCGGCCAGGCGCCGCTCTCAGTCGACCGCCTGCCCTTCGACGACGCGAAAACCTTCGCGCTGCTCTCCTCCGGCAAGACGACCGGCATTTTCCAGCTGGAAAGCTCTGGCATGCGCGATCTCCTCACGGGCTTCAAGCCGGACCGCTTCGAAGACATCATTGCCATCATTGCGCTCTACCGGCCCGGCCCCATGGACCTGATCCCGGATTTCATCAAGCGGAAGCAGGGCAAGGTGCCGATCGTCTACGAGTTGCCCGAGCTCGAGCCGATCCTCAAAGACACGTACGGTGTGATCGTCTATCAGGAACAGGTCATGGCGATCGCCAACACGGTCGCCGGCTTCTCACTGGGGCAAGCGGACATCCTCCGGCGGGCGATGGGCAAGAAGAAACCGGAAGAGATGGAAAAGCTCCGCGTCAAATTTCTGGACGGCGCCAAGCGAAAGAACATCGCCGACAAAAAGGCCGAGAAATTGTACGAGCTCATTCAGAAATTCGCCGGCTACGGGTTCAACAAATCGCACGCCGCCGCCTACGCCGTCGTCTGCTATCAGACCGGCTATTTGAAGGCGCACTACCCCACCGAGTTCATGGCCGCCCTGATGACGAGCGACATGGGGAACCAGGACAAGATCGTCGGGTACTTCACCGAATGCCGCGATCTGGGCATCAAGGTGCTCGGCCCCGACGTCAATAAAAGCCAGAAGAATTTTGCCGTCGTCGAGGGCGCCATCCGGTTTGGATTGGCCGCGATCAAGAACGTCGGGGAGGGTGCGGTGGACTCCGTGTTGGCCATTTGCGCCGAGAGCGGCCCCTTCACCTCCTTTTGTAATTTTTGCCGGCGCGTCGACTTGCACAAAGTCAACAAACGGATGCTCGAAGGGTTGATCAAGGCGGGGGCCTTCGATTCGCTGGGCGCCAAGCGTTCCCAGCTCATGGCCATGCTCGATCAAGCCATCGAGGACGGCGCCGCGGCGCAACGGGAGCGAGAGATGGGCCAGACGAGCATCTTCGGGGGGGACCTCGGAAACGGATCCGCGCATAGCCATGTCGAACCGGCGCTTCCCAATGTTCCGGAATGGGACCAGGCCCAACGCCTCAAATACGAACGCGAGTTGACCGGCTTCTACATCACCGCTCATCCGCTCGCCCGCTATCAAGCCACGATTCATGCCCTGGCGACGGCAACGACTGCCGGCATCACCGAACTGTCCGACGGAAAGGAGGTGCGTCTTTGCGGCATCATCGCCACCGTCAAAAGCATGCTGACGAAAAAAGGCGACCGGATGGCGTATGTGACGCTTGAGGACCTTCAAGGGACGGTGGAGATTATTGTGTTCCCGGACCTCTTCAAAACCGTGGGAGACCTGATCGCACCCGAGCGGTTGATCCGCGTCACCGGCACGATCGACCGCGGGGATAAGGGCACGGAGATCCGCGGAACCAGGATCGAACCGCTGGCCGACGTGCAGACCCAGACGATCAAACGCATCCACATCCGGCTCGCCGCCCGTCCGGAAGTCAAAGATCAGCTTCCTCGGCTGCTAGACGTGTTCAAGCGGCACCCCGGGGGGACCGCAGTGTCTCTCACGTTCCAAACCGATGGCGCCCTCGAAGCGGACACCGCCCCCCTGCCGCATCTAACTGTAAGCGCCACCGAGCACTTTGTGGCCGATGTTGAAGAAGTGCTAGGCAAAGGAGCCCTGTCTCTGGTATCGTAGCCAACCGATACCGGACGAGTCGGAGACATACCTCGATGCGCGATTACCTTGAGTTTGAAAAGCCGCTCCGTGAAGTCGAGGAAAAGATTGAAAAGCTCGCGGCTTCTGGGGGCGGAAAAGCCGGGGTCCAAGACGACATCCGCAAGCTCCGGATGAAGCTTGCCCAACTGGAGCATGAACTCTACGGGAAGCTGACCCCTTGGCAGCGGACGCAACTCGCCCGGCATCCCCAGCGCCCCAGCACCCTCGATTATATTGGAGAGATCTTCCGCGACTTTCTCGAATTCCACGGCGACCGGTCCTTCGGCGACGACCGGGCCATCGTCGGCGGTTTCGCCCGCTTCAACGACCGGTCGGTGATGGTCATCGGGCATCAGAAGGGCAAAACTCTCAAGGAACGGATGCAGCGAAACTTCGGCATGCCGAATCCTGAGGGGTATCGGAAAGCCCTCCGGCTCATGAAGATGGCCGAGAAATTTGGACGGCCGATTGTGACCTTTATTGATACCCCGGGCGCCTATCCCGGCATCGGCGCCGAAGAGCGCGGCCAGGCGGAAGCGATCGCCCGCAACCTGTATGCGATGTCGCGCCTTTCCGTTCCGATCATCTCCATCGTCATCGGTGAGGGAGGTAGCGGAGGCGCGCTTGCTCTCGGTGTGTCCGACCGAATTCTCATGCTGGAGCACGGGGTCTATTCGGTCATCTCGCCGGAAGGCTGCGCCGCCATTTTATGGGACGATCCCGCGAAGGTCCCGGACGCCGCCGCCGCGCTCAAGATGACGGCTCAGGATCTGGTGGACTTGCACATCGTGGATGAAGTGATTCCGGAACCGCTCGGAGGCGCCCATCGGGAACCCAGGGCGGTCACCGATCGCGTCGCCAAAGCCCTCACCAATCAACTCTCTCAGCTCACCGACCTCTCCATCGATCACCTTCTCTCCCAGCGCGATAGGAAATACCGCCGCATCGGCGCCGTGAGCGGTCTCGACGTCAGCGCCAACTGACCATCGGGAGTGTCGGAGTGGAATGTATCCGCATGGCGCTAGACGACGACTACCTGCCCGTCTTGGAAGGCGCCGCCTCGGACGCCGCCTAGACCTTCTCTGACGACTGTTCGGCATCCCGCCGAGACCGACGCGCCCTCACAGCCAGAAAACAGTCCGCCGTATGGTCATTGACCATTCCCACCGCTTGCATGAATGCATAGACGATCGTGCTCCCGACGAACCGAAATCCTCGCCGCCTGAGATCGTTCGAAAGCCGGTCGCTCTCTGGGGTGCTTGCCGGCACATCGGCGGCGCGCTTCCACCCGTTGAGGAGCGGCTGCCCTCCCACGAACGGCCAGAGGTACGCATCGAACGACCCGAACGCATTCTGGACGGCCAGGAAGGCGCGGGCATTGCTCACCGCAGCTTCAATCTTGAGCCGATTTCGGATGATGCTCGTATCGCGCAATAACGCCGTTTGCTTGCGCCGATCGAATGCGGCGATCTTCACCGGATCGAAACGCGCAAACGCCTGACGATACCCCTCCCGCCGCCGTAGGATTGTGTCCCAACTCAGGCCGGCCTGCGCGCCCTCCAAGAGCAACATCTCAAACAGCCGGCGGTCGTCATGCACGGGTTGTCCCCATTCGGTGTCGTGGTACCGGATCATATGGGAGGCGGCGTCTGCGGCCCAGCGGCAGCGCTGCTGTTCCCCTGGCAGGATTACGGACGATCGTCGTGACATGATCCCATTTTAGGGATCACAGGCGACCGGTACAACGCACAAGGGGCGCGATCGATGCAAACTCTCAACTCTCCTAGTAGGGAACTTCCGAGAGGAAATTTTCCTCGGGAGACATCTTGTCCCAACTGCGCAGCTTCCTTCCGGCCCGATCCTGACACCGGACGATCGTGCGACTGCAAGTTCTTGTTGTTCATGACGATCTCGTCGGTCCGGTTTTGCGTGTGACCGGTACGGTCTGTGCTTCTTCAGATTTTTCGGGTACTGCTCTGCACACACAAAAACACAGGCAGATCACATGAGAGAAGGAGGGTCACCATGAAGTTGTCAACACTCCCAGTCTGCATGGCCGTCATGTTCCTGGCCGCCTGCAGCCACACCATTCCGGAACGCGCGACAACACCCCAGGCGCCGCCGCAACTGGGAAAGACGCCTCCGGTGATTCAACCGCTCAGCGCCGGCCAAAAGCAGGCCCAGGCGCCTGAGTCTCTGCTGCCGGTCACGCTGACGGCTGATCTGACGCCGGTGCAAAAGACGATTCAAGCTGCGGTGCCTGAACGCTTTACCGAGGAACATCATCCTCTCAGCAGCGATTATCGCTGGCGGTTCATCCGTGAAGGAGAGCCGCAAGTTCAGATTCAAGACGGGCTTGTGAAATTCAACGCCACGTACCGGGGAGAAATCGAATCCACGGCGGCTCGCGCCTGTCGTCTGGACCCGCTATATACCGTGCTCGAAGGCACGGGACGTCTCGTGTTGCACGAACAGGATCAGGCACTCCTGGTAACGATGAGCGACCCGCAGACCTCGTTCAGCCTGAAGCCGGACAGCGATACGAAGTGCAACATGTTCAATATGCCGGTGCAGGATCAACTCGCCGAACTCTTTAAACAGGAAGCGGTGAAACAGCAGGTCGCCCAGTCGGTCGAACAGGCCGGCTACATCATTCCCTTGAACCTGGTCTGGGACCGACTGCAGGAACCGATGGTGGTCGGTACTGCGACGAACAAACTGTGCCTCTACGGCAAAGCCAAAGATTTTGCGGTCGGCTCAATGAAGGGGCCTGCCCAAAATACGACGATTACTGGCGTCGCCCGCCAAACGCCAGTCGCGCTCTTCCAGACGCCTTGCCAAAAGTCGACTGCGTCGGCATTGAAGGTCCACATGGACAATTCGGCCGCAGCTCTCCAGGAAGGGCAGCCCTACAAAATTCTCTTGTCGGTGCCGGTCCCCTATGCCGTGGTCAACCAACAATTGCAAGACAAGTTGTACCACCAGGAGGCACACCTCCCGACCACATTGGGGAGCACGTTGGTCATTGAGCGCGTCACCGCATCGGATGTGAACGGCCGGACGTTGCTGGCCGTCGATACGAGCGACGCCGTGAAGGGCACCTTGTACTATTGGGGCACGCCGCAACTCGAGCATGAGGGCAACATCATCACCATCCCCGATCTCCAGATAGCGAACGAAACCAAGATGGCCCTCGAGGAGATCAAGTCCGGCTACTGGCAGATGGTCAACGATGAGCTGCTGCCGCGCTTGCGGAACGCATCGATCATCGATCTGGGGCAGAGAATCGGAAGCATGAAGCAGGCCTTGAGCGGACAGCACAAGTCGGGCGGCCTGGCGATGGATCTTCTTCTGGCCAAACAGGAAGCCAGCCAGGTAGTCAGCACCAAGGACGCATTGGTCGCCGACGTGCTGCTTGAGGGGACGGCCAGCGCCTCGGGCCGCCTGCCCGTCAAGCAGGCGTCACGGAGCGACATGATTCAGCCGGCGTCGACCGACAAAGCACCGGCGGTCGATACATCCCGGCCGAAGGACCAGATCGCCACACCGGCCGACAAATCGCCCACGATTGACAAGTCGCCGACGGTCGAACGGTCGCCGAGGGAGGCGCGAATCCCCGAGGACGAACGGCGGTAATTTTCTTCGTCTCGAGGGAGGTTCGGACGGAACCACGGATGTTGAAGAGCGGGCCGTCCGAACCTCTCTCCTTTTACCAGGCGTAGGCTTCCGGAGCCGGCCCGCCCGGTCCCGGGAACAATTCGTCCAGGCGTTTTAGGGTATCCTTGCCGAGCGTCAGATTCATTACCCGCATCGTGTCCGTCAATTGCTCGAGCGTGCGAGGGCCGACAATGGGTGAAGTGACAGCGGGCTGGTGAAGGAGCCAGGCGAGCGCCACATCGGCCGGCCGCTCGCCGAGCTCCTGGCACAGCCGGTCGAACGCTTCGAGTTTCGGCCGGTGCTTCTCGACCTCGCGCTGCACATCCTGATCAGCGCGCCGGCCGACCGTCGCTGGGGTTAATGCGCCGGCCAACAAGCCCCGCGCGAGCGGACTCCAGGGAATGAGCCCGATGCCATAAGCCGTGCAGGCGGGAATGACTTCCAGCTCGATCGTCCGTTCCACCAAATTATAGAGGCTTTGTTCCGATACCACTCCGAGAAAATGGCGACTCTTCGCCAGTTCCTGGGCTTGGGCCAGTTGCCATCCGGCAAAGTTGCTGGTGCCCACGTACAGAATCTTCCCTTCGCGTACCAGCTGTTCCATCGCCTGCCAAATTTCTTCCCAGGGCGTCTCGCGGTCCACGTGATGCATCTGGTACAGATCGATGCACTCGGTCTGGAGGCGCCGGAGGCTGGCTTCACAGGCCCGTTTGATGTGCAAGGCGGACAGCCGCGCGTTATTCGGCCAATCGCCCATGCGGCCGTAGACTTTCGTCGCGAGGACGACCTTGCCTCGCCGGCCGCCGCCTTGCGCGAACCAACGGCCGAGGATCTGCTCGGTCCATCCCTCGCCGAGCTTCCATCCATACACGTTCGCCGTGTCGAAGAAATTCAGCCCCGAATCCAGCGCCCGGTCCATGATCGCGAAACTGTCCGCCTCGGTGGTCTCCGGGCCGAAGTTCATCGTGCCCAGGCAGAGACGGCTCACCTTGACTCCCGATCGACCGAGTTGCACATATTGCATAAACAGTCCCTCGCCGGTCAGACGCCGATGGTTTCGATGCGTTCCAGTTCTTCGGGTGTGAGGGTAAACCGGTCGGCCCGCAGAGCCTCCGCCATGTGCTGCGCATTGGTCGTACCCGTGAGAGGAACCATGCCGATCTGCATGGCGAATCGAAAGATCACCTGCGCCATGCCCGTGTCGTACTTTTGCGCCATCATTCGTATCGCCGGATCGGAAAAGACTTCCCGGTTTGCCGTCAGGAGCGAAAAGCCCTGGTACACGATGCCGTGCGTTCGGCACAGCTCGCGTACCGCCTTGTCCCATCCGAACGCGGCATAACAGCGGTTCTGAACCACCATGGGCCGGTGGGTCGCCCGTTCGCAGAGAAGCGCCAACTGGCCTGCGGACACATTGCTCACGCCGATCATCTTGCTCCTGCCCTCCGCATACAGCGATTCGATGGCCGCCCACACTTCCCAATCCTCAGGCCCCAACCCCCCCCGGTAGTAGGGACCATGCAGCACATAGGAATCGAGATAATCGGTGTGCAAATGCGCCAACGAACTCTCAAAGGATTGCCGCACTTGGATCGTCACCGTCGCCGTGCGATCGTAGGGAGTGCGATCGTCTTGTCCGTTGACCGGGGTGAACTTCGTTTGAAGGAACAACGCGTCGCGCGTCACGCCCTGTTTCGCGAGGAGCCGCAGGGCCTCCCCGACCCGCGCCTCATCATAATGAATGAGTTGGTTTGCGGTATCGATGGCCGTAAACCCCGCCGTGACGGCCTCGAGCACGAGTTGAGTAGTGGCGTCCTTTTTCCACGCCGTGCCGTACATGAACGCCGGAATCGTCACGCCGTTGTAGGCCGTCATCGTCATCGTAACTGCGCTCCTCGCCGGCACTGCCGTGGGTCCAGCCGGCCGTTTGCCCGCTCGTTCGCCGCTGATTTACCATACACAGTTCGCTCTCGCAGTCTCAACGTCAGAATTGGTACAGTGCGGCGATGGAGACCGGCGGTCAGCTCGTCGAACTTCGGATCAGTTATCGGTACGCCAAACTGCACGCCTGGGTCATTCAGGCGGTCAACGGCTTCCTGTCGGCCTATTTCATGGAGCAGCCCGGGTTTCGTGTGCAGCGCCATTTTGAAGAATTGGAGTCCGGCATGCATGTCTGGCTGTGCGAGGTGCCGGCGCCGACGACGATGACACGGCTGCTGCGGCGCTTGAAAGCAGATGTGCCGCCCTTCCGGTATACGGAACAGCACGACGACGCCGGCCGTTCGCACTACGTGATTGATTCCCCCGACGCGCCGCCAGCCGCATCAGCGGCCGGCTGACCGATTTCGCCGTAGACTTTTCAAAACTGGCGAGAAGAGTATACTGGGTGACGCGGAGGTGTGGTGCGATGCCTCGAGTGCTCGTTCTTGGCGCGGGCAAAATCGGCTCACTCGTCGCCTGTCTGCTGTCCGAGCACGGGACTTACGACGTCCATCTCGGCGACATCACGCTGGATGCGCCCAAGCACTTGGTGGAAGATCTCGCCCTCCCGCGCGTCACGCCGGCCGTCCTCGACGTGGAGGAGCCGGAAACCGTCGCAAGTTATTTGAGCGTCCACCCCGTCGACGCCATCATCTCGAGCCTTCCCTACTTCTGCAATCCCACGGTCGCCGCCCTGGCCTTAAGGCAGGGCTGCCATTACTTCGATCTAACCGAGGATGTGGAAGTTACGAGTCAGATCCGCGCCATGAGCGAGGGAGCGGCGCGCGCGTTCATGCCGCAATGCGGGCTGGCCCCCGGCTTCATCAGCATCGTGACGCACGAGCTGATGACGCATTTCGAGACGTTGGACCACGTCAAAATGCGCGTTGGCGCCCTGCCCGTGCACCCGAGCAATGCGCTCAAGTATTCCCTGACCTGGTCCACCGACGGCCTGATCAACGAATACGGCAATCTCTGCTACGGCATCGAGGAAGGACGCAAAATTCCTCTCCAGCCGCTGGAAGGGTACGAAACGATCGAACTCGACGGGCTCTTGTACGAGGCGTTCAATACGTCCGGAGGGCTGGGCACGCTGGCCGACAGTTCGGTCGGACGGGTGAAAACCATGAATTACAAGACCCTCCGCTATCCGGGTCACTGCGAAAAGATCCAACTGTTGATGAAGGATCTCCGGCTCAATGAAGACCGCGAGACCCTCAAGCGGGTGCTCGAGCATGCGATTCCGCAAACGTTGCAGGACGTCGTCCTCATCTACGCGTCGGTCACCGGGACGAAGCGGGGCGAGTTCTTCGAGGAAAGCTACGTCAAAAAAGTCTATCCGCAATGCATCAAGGGCAGGCTGTGGTCCGCGATTCAAGTGACCACCGCTTCGAGCGTCTGCTGTGCGATGGATCTTGTGCTGCGGGATCCGCAGCCCCCGCGAGGTTTCGTGACGCAGGAATCGCTCCAGTTGAAAGATTTTCTGGCCAACGATTTCGGAGTGTATTTCCGATGAGCACCGTCCAGGCCGCGCTCAGGGCGCTGGGAATCCAGGCCGTGAATTCCGGCGGCAGCACCGGCAAACATTGGTGGTCCGATCTTGCAGCCGGATCGTTGATCCAATCCGTCAATCCGGCGATAGGCGATGTGATCGCCGCCGTGCGCGCCTGTGCCGCCCACGACTACGAGCACATCGCGACGAATGCGCAGGAGGCGTTTCTCACGTGGCGCCTGGTGCCGGCGCCGAAGCGCGGGGAGCTCATCCGGCTGATCGGCCAAACCCTCCGTGAAAAAAAAGATCACCTCGGGACACTCGTCTCGCTCGAGGTGGGAAAAATCAAGGCCGAGGGCGATGGAGAAGTCCAAGAAATGATCGACATGGCCGACTTCGCCGTCGGACAATCGCGCATGCTCTACGGCGCGACGATGCCGTCGGAACGGTCGGCGCACCGGATGAGCGAGCAATGGCATCCCCTGGGGCCGGTCGGCGTCATCACGGCGTTTAATTTCCCCGTCGCCGTGTGGGCCTGGAATGCCTTCCTCGCCGCCATCGCAGGCGACACCGTCATCTGGCAGCCTTCCCCGAAGGCGCCGTTGTGCGCCATTGCCGTGCAGCATCTGTGCAACCAGGTCATGGA
>JBKPKC010000191.1:0-7997 GCA_046765595.1 Nitrospirota bacterium | reverse complement strand
TCGGTGGCGCATTAGTGAGACATCGTGTATGACTAAGAGGTCAGCGACGGGCGAGCACGCGTACGTTGAGCCCCGTCCACCGAATTCCCAAGTGGCTTCGAATCGATATCTTCGCCCGACCTGACCGATGTTCATTGATCTCCCCTTGCTGTATGCATTTCACTTCTCCTTGTATACACCGCATAAATCCAGGACTCTCCGATGAATGTGCCCTAGGGGTGCCCTCTTCTGCCTACGAGGTCGCTCATGCGAAGTGCCGTCACAGGATCACTTCGAGGTCTATTTCGTGGTATCAATACATGCGGCATCAACTTTGCTCACTTAGCTTCGTATGAAAGTCATCTGCGCTTGGTGTGAAAATGAAGGGAAGGAGACGCTGATCGGGGGGATCGGCCTCTATGACCTCGACATGACGTCCCACGGCATTTGCCACGACCATGAAAAGGTTTTGCTTCAACAAATTCATGAATCGAAGCTGAAACAACATCCGAGATTGCGCCGGCCGAGGCGCCCTCGGATGCAACCGAGAGCTTCAGGATCACCCGTCGTGGCCGGTTGCGCGACCCCCTGGCGCCGACGTCGTCAACATCGCACATCTCCAGCCCAACTGAGCCTTCCCTTCGCAGAGGGTGAGACCGAACTGCCGTCGGCCAATCAGAAATTCGAGTTCATGGGCGAGCCGGCTACGTAAGAACTTCAGACCAAGGGAACCTCCTAGCTTCATGTTCGGGCCGGCACGCCGTAAAATTCACCTGGTTGTCCTCTCGAGGGATCACGATGACGCTCGCCACCACCCCGCCGAATCAGGCCGGATTCTACTGGTTCCGCTACGACGATCTTTCTTCGCACGTCCATTTTAAGGTGCTGCTGCAAGTCATCCAGATGCAGCCCAAGCCGACTGAGATCGGAGGGAGGTTCCTCGTCCGCTGGTTTAATCAGCTCATTCCCTTAGAACAGGTGCCCGCTGGTCTGTGGCGCGGACCTCTCCGAGATTTACAATAGCTCCTACATAGACGCCGCCAGTTCAAACACGTACAATGCGCCCGTTTGCATGCACCGCCGCGGAGACGGAATGCGTATGCCTTCGTACAGCTTGATGCAGCGGTGCACGGCCACCCTGGCCTTAACCGTGATGATCGTTGCCGTCGGCGGATGTTCTCCCGTCCCGCGTCGCTATCTGTGGATTGCCGAACCTGGGGTCACGTTGACCATGCTGAGCGCCAATCCCCAGCCGTATGTCGGCAAAGTCGTGTTATTGGGGGGCACGATCACAGAGCAAGAAGAGAAGGATCAGTTTCTATTTTTGCGTCTCAAAAATCGCCCGCTCGATCAAGAGTACAAACCCCACCGGCCGGCCGACCCGGACAGCGCTGAAGCCGGCTCCTATTGGGTCATCGTATCGAAGCAGCAGGTTCCTCCCAAATACCGAGACTGGGCGCGCACGACGGTCGTCGGACGCGTGACCGGCGAACAGCGGTCCCAGACCGAGCCAGTGCTGATGCTTCTCTATATGCGAGGCTGGGGAGCCAGCGGAAACAACGCCGGGCTGTGGGAAAACATCAATCCCAACTATGTCCCGTCCGTCCCGGGGGGCATCGACATGAGGAATCCCTAGGCACCGGAGCGGTGCGGCCGGCGATGGTGTCGGCTACTGCGGAAACGCTTTCGGACGAGGACCTGCGCCACCCTTCGTCGCTCAATGAACGAAGGATCGTTACAATGGTCGTTCTAAAGATTGAGCCCGAGCCCTCAGGTCAAGGAATCAGCCCACGAGGCGACGGTCTGGGCGAGTTCAGTGAGCACCATGGCGTCTGACTTTGCCGAACGCCGCGGCACATGAAACGAGTGGTCGGCGTCTTCGACGACGTGCAATGTCGCGCGTGGCACCAGTTCGGCACAGACCGGCCGCAGCAGCGTGAGATCAGCCAACTGGTCGCGCGTGCCTTGGAGAAACAACATCGGCACCCGCACCCGCGCCAAAGGCTCCGCGCGTTGGATACCTGGACGGCCGGCGGGATGGAGCGGGAAGCCGAAAAAGACCAGCCCGCGGACGGAGGTCGTCGCGCCAGAGCCCTCGTCAGCACAGGCCAGCGCCGTCATGCGTCCGCCGAGTGATTTCCCTCCTGCCAACAATGGCAAACTTCCAGCCGCTTCCGACGCCGCTGTCAGAGCCGCCCCTACCGTCGCCGTCAGCACCGCCGGCGGATCGGGTCGCTTCCGCCGCTGCTGCATGTAAGGGAATTGATACCTCAGCGTCGCTATGCGGCACTCCGCAAGTCCTCCCGCCAGGCGTTCCATGAACGCATGCTGCATCCCCGCTCCTGCCCCGTGGGACAGTACCAAGAGCCACCTCGCATCCTCCGGACAAACGAACAGCGCATCGACGCTCCCCAGAGACTCCGACACTCGTAGGCTCAGCGAGTTCGTCGCATGACTCATCTCCGCCTCTCTGTTCTCGTGGACCGTGCCCGGCGGTCGACTTGCAGAGGCAAACGCTGGCGTCAGCGAAGCTGCTGCGTCGATGCATCCAGATGCGTCAACGGCTGGCCTTTCCGCCCGATCGCAGTGGCTTCAAGAGCGCTTCCATAGGGAGTCGCCGTCCCGTATCCGCGGACTTCGACATCCATGTCCTTCTGTAACGATGCATGAAAGCGTTCGCCCACATCCGGAGGCAGGCGCACCTGCGTGCCATCGGATAGCAACGCTCCGTTCACGACACCTTTCAAAGGGTCATAGAGCAGCACTTCAATGGTCCCGGCGGCCAGCATCTCGTTGACCGACGGCCGTTCCTCGCGCGGAGGCATGGGAAGATCCAATCGATACGGAACAGTGAAGGACTTCCCATCCGTGACGTTGACGATGACATCAGGCTTCACGAGCGGCGAGTCAGAGACACGGCGTCCGTGCACGCGGACGTGATCGCCGGGCTGGATGCTCTTGGTGAGGTCTTGCTCGGCGCGGAGCGTCACGTGCATTTGAGATCCGTCGCGCAACAACAATCCATTGACGTCACCGCGGGGGGTCAAAAGATAGCGGTAGACGATTCCTTCCGCCACCGGAGGATGGTCCATGGATGGCGGCTCCAGCACCTTCACGGGCACAGGATCGCCCTCCTCTGCCGCAGACATCGTCGACCGCACCATGCTGTGGGCGAAGCCGACGAGAAAAAGGCTTGCGAGGAGCCAGGTGTGCAGTGGTGTGTGTGGCATCGCCGGAAGAATGCGCATGATCTTTCTCGTATTCTGAAAGAATTCGTCGTCCGACATCAAGGCCAAACGGCCGAAGGTGTGGGAGTAAGTCGGACGCCGTTGCCCTAATTACGTCGATGGTCTGGATCAGTCGTTCGCCAGGCGATCGCACCTGCTGCGGCAAGCAGCAGCGAGGCCAGGAGAAAGGGGGCGCCCGGCAGATGTCCTAAGGGAGCGGGACCGATGAAGTAGGCAAAGACTTGCGTGAACAGCGTCGGGCCGATCAATCCCGTGACGCCGTTGATGCTGGCAATCGCTCCCTGCAGCTGGCCCTGCTCCGATGCGCTGACTCGCCGACTCATCAGCGCCTGTGTCGCCGGCCCCGACAGTCCCCAGAAAGCCATGACGGGAATTCCGAGACAGAAGATCCAACCTTCGGTCGCCATCCCATACACCGAAAATCCGACGGCACCGCTGAGAGAACCGGTCAGCAAGGTCGCTCGTTCTCCAAAGCGGGCCGTAATCGGATGGACCAGTCCCCCCTGCACGATCATCGCGGCGACGCCGACACCGGCCATCATCAATCCGACCGCCGCAGGTCCCCAGCCATAGCGATATCCCATATAAAGGACCGAGGTGCTCGGCAGGACCGCATGGGCGAGATAACCGAGAAAGGCCACGGCGGCAAGACCGAATAACTCATGATGGGAGCGCAGCAGGATCAGTGAGCCGACCGGATTCGCCCGCCGCCAGGCAAACGGCATCCGGCGCGGCTGCGGCAAGGACTCAGGAAGCACGAAAAATCCGTAGCAGGCATTCAAGAGACTCACAGCCGCCGCGCCCCAAAACGGCAATCGCGGATCGAACGCGCCCAGCCATCCGCCCAACGCCGGTCCGAACACGAAGCCCAAGCCGAACACCATGCCGATTTTGCCGTAGGCCGCCGCCCGCTGCTCGACCGGCGTCACATCGGCGATGTACGCGCCGGCGGTACTGAAGCTGGAGGAAGCCATGCCGGAGATCGTACGGCCAATGATGAGCCAGACGACATTGGGCGCCAACGCCATCACGATATAGTCGAGGCCTAATCCGAGGTTCGAGAGCAAGACGATCGGCCTGCGGCCGAAACGGTCGGACAAGGCCCCTTGCACCGGAGAGCAGACGAATTGCATCAAGGCCCAGGCCGTGCCCATCAGGCCATAGATGACGGCGGCTTGCGCCGTGTTGCCCCCCAGAAATTCCTCGACGAGCTTCGGCAAGACCGGAATGACGATCCCGAACGACAGCATGTCGAGGAGCACGGTGATGAGAATGAACAGCACCGCCGCCCGCTGCGGAGGCGCGACAGTCGTCGTGTCCCTCATGGCCGGCGCATCCTATCAAAGCCACCGGCCCCCTGTCGGTGAGTCGAGTGGGCGCACGGCAGATGAATAGTCCTGAAAAACGAGGCAGGAGAAGTCCAAGGAGCCTGAGGGAAAGGGAGCCAAAGATGCTTTGGCTCCCACCTGACGGAAGCCGCCGACTATTTGGATTGCACGTTGAGCGTGTACTGCGACGTCCCCGCCTCGGTAGACACAGTCACGGGGACAGCACCCGGCCGGAGGTTCGGCACCGTGGCCTCGACCGTCGATGGACTCACATAGGTCCAGGCATCCGTACTTTTCGGACCGAAGGACACACTGTGGAAGCAATGTTTGCGGCCGAAATTTTTGCCGGTGATCGTAATTTTCTGGCCTGGTCTAGCCTGAGACGGCGTGACGGTGGTGATCATGGGGTGGGCGCGATAATCGCAACCCGCTGTGTCAACGGTCTTGCCGCTCGACGACTGAGCAGATTTGGCATTGGCGTTCGACACTGAACACAGGATACCCGTTATGACCAGACCGACAATGAAGAGAGCTGTCGTGCGCGGCGGCAGCCTGTAGGATGTCATGTGCGGTCTCCTTTCTCCTCCTGAAGAGGGTGGCCCTGCCATGATGAAAGTGTAGCAGAACGGCTTCGGCTGGAACGCTAACCGCGCGTCGTCATGTGAGATTTGCGCAGTGATAGGCTGCGGCGCCTACGTGCTTTCCAGTAATGCCCGCTCTGCGTGGGCTTCGCGATTCATCAGGTAGTGCACCGCCCCGGCCACGAGATGCTGGACGATGTTGTAAAAAATGATCGGGATCATGATCCGAGGGAGCGAGCTCAAGGCGAGCGATGCGAGAACCAAGGCCGTGCCATTGTTGTTCATGCCCAAGCCATACATGAGTGAGACACGTTCAGCCTCGTCCGTTTCAAAGAGACAGCTGAGCCAGTAGGCTGCCGAAAACGCGGCCACGCAGAGGCCGGTTGTCAAACTGAACGTCAACGCCAGAAAATCGAGGTCGTGATCGGCCACGGCCTTGGGAAGCGACACGGATGCATTGGAATAGTTCAACGTCAATAAGATGAGCGAGTTGCTGACCTTGACGTACGGCATGGCGGGCGTGAGCCGTCGTTCGGAAGACGCCCATCGCACGCCGAGTCCCAACAGCGACGGGAAGACTACCCATACCCCGAGGAAGGCGACAGAGCCGTATTGCGCCAAGTTGTGCAAGACCCGCTCATATTCTTGGGAGGCCATCTCACCCAACACATAAAACACCATCGGCGTGATCACCGGACTCAACAGCGTCGAAAAAAGGACCAGTCCGAGACTGAGGGCCATATTGCCGTTCGAGTTTTGCGCCCAGGCGGTCGAGGCCCCTGCAATCGGCATCGCTGCCACCAGCGCGAGGCCGACGAGAATATGTTGTCCCTCTTCCGGATTGTGCCAAAACCTCAGCACGAGCGTCATGAGAGCAAAAATGTAGACAATGGGCACCACGAGATTCGCCGACAATCCACCTGCCAACATGCCGGCCTTCCTCCCGAGCGCTCCAAGGTGCGCCGTTTTTACGCCGAGCCCGGCGTTGAACATGAGCGCGGCAAGGAGGACCAAGAGCAGGGACACCCGCATGTCATTATTCGGGGCCGGTAGGCGACCGAGTTGAACCTCTCTGATCCACAGACCGGGCGCAGGCACGGCGGCTGCGACGGCATAGGCGCCGATCAAAAACCAGAGAAAGTGGCGGTGCAGGAACCGCGACACGCGCAGAAACGCGGATGATCCTCTGTGTTCCATCGTAGATTCAATCTAGAGGGTCCCGGCGCCGGTCGGAACCAGGAAAGACCGCAGCACAACGGCTTGAGACCCGCACATCTGTGTTGTGGTAATAAGGCATTCCATGCAGGCTCTCGAACTAAAAGTACCGCCCGTCGCCCTGGCGCTGGCATTCACCGCACTCATGTGGCTCATCTCGAAATATGGACCTGTGCTGACCGTGGAGGTGCCGTGGGGGGCTGTTGTGGCACTCACGTTTTATGGTGCAGGCTTCGCGGTCGCTCTCGCCGGCGTGGTCGCTTTTCGCCTGGCAAAGACGACGGTCGATCCACGCACACCCGACGCGGCGACTGCAATGGTCACAAGCGGGGTCTACGGCTACAGTCGCAATCCCATGTATCTGGGCCTTCTCCTTGTGCTCATTGGATGGGCGATCGATCTTTCCCATGTCCTGGCAATCGCACTCTTGCCCCTGTTCGTGCTGTACCTGAACCGGTTTCAGATCGAACCCGAAGAGCGGGCGCTCGCGGCGAAGTTCGGCGGGCAGTTCAGCGCGTATACGCGCGCGGTTCGCAGGTGGTTGTGAGGGCAATAAGATGTTTAGGTGGACACGCCCGGCTGCTGCAAGGTTACGGACACCATCCAGATAAAGGCGACCTCAAATTCACGGAAGGCGCGGAGGTGGTATCCCCGGTTGCCCGCACAAAGTTCGAGAAATGCCGCCCGGTCAAAATCATCTTTCGGCTGGTTCAGGACTGCGACCCGATTCTCCGTGGTGACTCCGAGCGAACCAAGATCCCTGGCCAGGGCCCAGACCTGGGTCACCGTCGAATGTGAGATCGCTTCCCGGCAATAGATGAGAATCCTGGTCATGATCTCCCGCTTGCACGCAGACATCAACTGGCGCAACGAACGCTTAAGAGCCTTTGAATGCGAAGATCAAGAGCCTCGGTCAGTACTCAAATGCGATGTTGTACAGCGCCGGCACCATCTCCACGCCCAACTGCTCGAGCTTTGCCTTCATCGGTGTCACGCTGTTCTCGTAAGCCTTCCAATACACCTCTTCGTTCTCCCACAACGCAACGTTGATAAAATTGTAACGGCTTCCGGGCTTGATGCTTTGATGAAATCTTCCGCTGATAAATCCCTGCTGCGCCGTGATATGTGTCTTGACCTCTTCCCACCATTTTACGAAATCACTCTCCTTCCCTGTGGGCACCGAAAAGACGTTGATGAGCGTGACGGCCATCGAGCACCTCCATTTCTGTCATCCCCACGGCCCGCCTCCAAGCTGCTGCGACCGGAGTTCATCACGTCTCACATCGCGACACCGCCGCCGGCTTGGACCGTATCGCGGTAACCCATCCCGCTTCGTCACTGACGAGGAACGACACGACGTGGGCAATGTCCGCCGGCGTGCCCAACCGTCCAAGGGGAGATGCCTGGACTCCGATCGTTCTGAATTGCGGATCACTGAGCATGTCTGTCTCCGTATAGCCGGGCGAGACCGTATTGACGGTGATATTCTGGGCTCCCAGCTCTTTTGCAGCCACCTTGGTAAAAAATTCCAACGCGGATTAACTGCCGCCGTACACGCTGATGCCGGGGAACGCCAACCTCGTTCCTCCGGTAGAGATATTCACGATGCGGCCACCTTTCGACATATGCTTCGCCGTCTCCTGCAA
>JBKPKC010000190.1:0-3057 GCA_046765595.1 Nitrospirota bacterium | reverse complement strand
GGATTACTGCGGCGCGGGAAATTAAATACAAGTATCCGGAAGTTCAAATTATTGGCCTGTCCGAGTATGCGCATGGATACCAGGCAGACGCGATGTTAAAAGCTGGAGCGATCGCTGTGTATCAGAAATCCATGGCCAGCGAAGAATTATATTCGGCTGTCAAGAAGGCCGGACAGGGTGTCTCGCACCAATCAAGTTGAGCGAACGTCACAACCACATCCCTGTACTCCGCGGATTTTTCCCTTATTTGAGTGATGTCCCGAACCAAACAGGTCCTCCAACAGTTCGGCGATAACTGCAGGGAGCTGGCTCAACTGCTAAAAGACGGGACCTTCACAACTGAAGATAGGATGTATGTGGAGAATCATCTCCTGATCGTTCAGCTAGCCTTGGCTATATCGAAACGTACTCATTTGAGAGCACAGGCCACCCAAGACGAATGAGAGACGCTCTGGTAGTTGACGACCATCCGGTTGTGCGTGATGGAGTCAGAGACCTTCTTCAAAAGGCCTTTCCGTCAATACACGTCAAAGTGTCTCCTGGTGACGGTAGCCTCTTAGAAGAGGTGTGCGGGACGAGGTGGGTATTTATTGTACTAGACATCAATCTGCGTGGGACCAATGGGCTC
Organism: Nitrospirota bacterium; assembly: GCA_046765595.1. Classification (GTDB taxonomy): domain Bacteria; phylum Nitrospirota; class Nitrospiria; order Nitrospirales; family Nitrospiraceae; genus Nitrospira_C. The sequence continues at coordinate 2,429 of JBKPKC010000190.1, read as the reverse complement.
GACATTATCAAAAAGGCCAAAGTCTGCTGTCCGACTATCCCGATTATCGTCTTCAGTCTCTACTCCGAAAGGCAGTACGCGGCCCGTGCCTTGCGGGCAGGAGCCGTTGCGTATATCTCGAAAGAGCTGCCGCCTGTCCGCTTGCTTGAAATTGTCAAGGCCGTACTGGAAGATACGCCGATTAAAAAACCTCGCGAAGTCATGGTCTCACAGCCGCTGTTGTCAGACCGTGAAGTGCAGGTACTTGGCTTGCTTGTACGAGGCTTGGACCGGAATGAAATTGCTCAGGAACTGAACATAAGCGAAAAAACCGTCAGCACTTATCGGACGAGACTGCTACAGAAGCTGGAGGTCAAAAACACGGTCGAGCTCATACGCTATGCGCTGGATGAGGGATTGGTCGATTAATCCGCCATTTACACGGATATAGTTTTGCGAGGTTGACCTGCGGTTATTAATTCGCTGCCTGCTTAAAATCGCATGAGAAAGCAAGCGGTGATCGGATGGGAATCCTGGATCGGTCGGCGGCTATCAACACAAATTTAGCACAGTCGGCGTCATCACCGGCTGTGCTAGTCATCTAAGTGTTTGAATGTTTGGTGGGCCGTGTAGGGGTCGAACCTACGGCCCGCTGATTAAGAGGGAGAAACGGCAGTTTTTGACAAAGCTCGTTATTGCAACGGTTTCCCACAATTAGTGCAATATTGACCGCTTGAGTCGTTCCATTAGTTCTATTCTTGCCCGTCCTTTCCTTTACCTTCCTGCCTAGTCTGGTCACAAAAGTGGTCACACTTCTGCCGGCGAATGGACCGTCCAATCCCATGTTTTGAATCCACAAAAGAGATTAGGGCGATATTGCGGTGCGGCTTGGTAGCCGCAGCAGAGACGCATTTACGAGGACTCTGCTGCGCTTCGTCGCTCGCTTACGAAGGAATACTTCAGAGGAATATTCAGGGAGTCAACGTTGAGCGCATCCTATGGCAAGTAACCAGCGCAATGGAAGGAGTACTGCAAGGGGTAAATGGACGCTGCTCGGCGTAATGAGTCTCTTTTTTGTTGGAGTGCTCCTTCTTGAACTCCACGACTGCAATGAGATGTTCGTTTAACCACTCTAGGTGGGATGGCGTGTCGTCGGCCCACTACGCGTTGTAGTGATCTACCCGTGCAGGGTCGTCGAATATAGCGGCGTCTAACTTAAGGGCCGCTGAACCCTTATTCCCTTTAGGAAAATGGACCTCAACACCGACATAGTCCTTTGGATATAGTCCGCTCAATACGATCGCATTGATCAACTGCGATTTGTAGTATTCCTCGATCGGTTGCCCGGATACGGACCGAATGGCAATCGGAGGATGTGCCTTGCCTCTTACAGGAACGATACACGCGGCGAGAATTGCAGTGGCGTGCTTCAAGTCAAACTCAACCTTTGCAGCGGCCAAATGAAATGTCCATTGCCTTGCTTCTTCAAGAATTCCCCCTTTAGAAGTGTATTACTGAATCGCAGACTTTCGAGCACGTCGACTTGAAGACGCGGCAAGATACAGTTTTGAAGAGAAAAAATCATCAGCCGTTGTACGAGTTACGGATTCGGCTGTAACGCTGGTGGACTAAACGGCAGAAACGCTGGCGCGGAGTATCTGGCGCTGCGAAATTCCGGGTCCGAAAACCATGGCCGCGCTGATTCGACGTCTGCAAGCTGACGTCCCGCCTTTTACGGTCCGGGTGTACAGACATTGCAAAAAAATTCGCCGCCCCAGGCACAATTATTACGCAAGACCAAGCATCAAACTATTAACTCCGACTTCGAGCGTTCGTCTTTTGACACCCTCTTCCAGGGATATCTCAATATAAAACCAGGGTTACTTCCAGTGCAGCGTCGGGAGATGTCCGTTTATACAACCTAGCCACGGTCGCTTACACGTCTCGATTGTTTTTAGAGGCGCTACAGTTTAGGACCTTACATGCCAATCCGACACGATTGCCGCTACACATCGAGCCCCTCGCAAACTGATCCGCCCGCTCCTTCCTTGTAATCGTACAGCCGCTCTGCAAGCCCATTTTTCAACCTTAACGCTAGGCGTGTGGCAGTCTTTTTTTTGCCAACCCTGACGAGGAAGGAGCCAAGGCTATGCTCTCTTCTGTGTCTTCAATCAACCCCGGACTCTGCCTTATCTTCATCATCTCGCTGACCGGATGCGGAGGAGGCGATGAAAGCGTCCCAGATGGAGCCTCGGGTGTCGGCGGAGGTGGCGCCGCAGCGACTGCATTGGCACCCAGGTGCGATGCGACGGCCAGCGGCACATCCACGGTGGAGAAGCCCGAGCTCTTGATCAAGCTCGCGGATCGCTACCACGAGGGATGGCTCGCTTCACCGGCGGTCGCGGATCTGAATGGCGACGGGACAAACGAAATCATCATCCTCCGCGCGG
>JBKPKC010000189.1:0-2996 GCA_046765595.1 Nitrospirota bacterium | reverse complement strand
GCTCATGTGGAATCGAGGAGCGGCAGCGTCCGAACCGGCAGCGTCCGGCGAGTCACCGACACCGGTTGGCACGCCATCGGCCGGTGACTTGCGGCGAGCCGTCACACGGGCGGCGGAGCAGCATCATGTTCATCCAGCTCTGTTGCTGGCGGTCATGAAGGCGGAGTCTTCGTTCAATCCGATCGTGGTTTCGAAGGCAGGCGCGGTGGGTCTCATGCAACTGGTACCCGAAACGGCGATGCGGCATGGCGTGCAAAACTTATACGACACCAATGAAAACGTGGCAGGAGGAGCCAGACACCTTCGTTATCTCCTGGATCGATTCCACGGCAACACACGACTTGCATTGGCGGCGTACAACGCAGGTGAACGAAAGGTCGATCGCTATAAACAGATCCCGCCCTACAAAGAAACCCGCCACTATGTCCAGAAAGTTTTAAGCTACTATCGGGACTACCGGAAAGAAGCCGGTTTGGTTTCGCTTGGAGGGCGTCAGCAGGAAGAGTACAGGGTCAGGATGTTATGAATGCGGCGGGATGGCTCAGAGGAAGAGTACGCCCGAAAGATTATGCGATCGGCTTCTCCGCGACGTACTCGAGATATTTCCAAAGCTCCTTAGCATCATTCTCTCCGAAGACGAGGGGAGTGTTGTTCGCCAGCCCTGAAAAATACACTTTCACCGTCATTTCGTCCTGCCACACCTGCACCTCGGCATAGCTCACGCTGTCAAGGTTCAATGTTCTCTTTCCGATGCGGACATAGTTCATATTCACTCCATTTCCGATACAGCGAACTATAGCACTGGCCTCAAGGCCGTCAACGACTTCGCTATTTTCGACGCGATGCCACTTCATTCGAAGAGCAGGAAGACCAGAAGTCTCACATCCCTCCGGCACTAAGTTTTGCTCCGTTAGCGGCCGGACTCCGGTGATAGTCCTACAGCCCCCGATGCATAAACAAACCAGGGGTTTTCCTAGGCCACTGCCCGGTTTGTCAGACATATACTTGCGCCGCTTCCCTTCCGGGCTGGTGCTGATGAGCCAACTCTCCGTATTAATCGTCGAGGATGAGGCGATCCTTGCGGCCCACCTTGCCAGCAAGGTGAAACTGCTTGGGTATCGCGTCATTGGTCCGGTTTCGACCGGAGAGGAGGCGCTGGATCTGATACAGCTGGAATCGCCCAACATCGCACTTCTAGACATCCGGCTCGACGGATACCTTGACGGGATTGAGACCGCGAGCCGCCTCAAGCAGTTCCGAGACATTCCGGTCATTTTCCTGACCGCGCATTCCGACCAGGAAACTCTCAAAAGGGCCAGTACCGTGGGCCCCTTCGGTTACATACTCAAGCCATTCGAAGAGCGCGATCTCGCCACACAGCTCGAAGTCACGCTGTATAAGCATCAAGCGGAAGCGTCGCTTCGACAGAGCGAAGAGCGCTATCGCGCGTTCATTCAAAACAGCTCGGAAGGGATCTGGCGCATGGAATTCGAGCCGCCGCTAGATACGTCGCTTCCGGTTGAGATGCAAGTGGATCAGGTCTATCGGTCGGCGCGTCTTGTCGAATGCAACGATGCGATGGGGCGCATGTACGGATTTTCCAATGCGGAAGGCTTAATCGGGAAAACGTTGGACTTCATGCTGCCGGCCTCCGACCCCGCCGCACGGCAGTATCTGGCTTCCATCATTCGATCAGGCTATCGGGCCACCAACGTTGAATCTGCGGAGCGCAATGTGTTTGGTGACGCCGTCTATTTTCTCAACAACATGGTGGGCATCGTCGAGAACGGCTTTCTCGTCCGGATGTGGGGAACGCAGCAAAACATCACGGACCGCAAATGCGCCGAAGAAGCCATACGCGAAAGCGAAGCCCGTACCCGCATTGCTCAGCAGGCCGCCCGATGGGGCGTCTTCGAGTACAACTATAAGACCGGCAAGAACTATTGGTCCGTGGAGCTCGAGGCGCTGTACGGGCTTGCGCCCGGGACCTTTGAAGGCACGTACGAGGGATGGCGGAAGCGCGTGCACCCCTCGGACCGTGCGGACGCTGAGCGGGCCTTGGAGAGGGCACTGACGGCAAACGAATATGCGCACGATTTTCGCGTCGTCTGGAACGACGGCAGCGTGCACTGGCTCTTTGCCAGGGCGAAGATTTTCCGCGATGCTGCCGGAGCAGCCGAACGTATGCTGGGTGTCAATGTCGATATCACCGAGCGCAAGCAGGCGGAGCAAGCGCTGCGCCACAGCGAAGAACAGTTGGAGTTGGTCAGCAATGCGGTTCCCGCGCTGATCTCCTACGTCAACAAAGAGCGCCGGTATGTCACCTGTAACGAGGCGTATACGACGTGGTTCGGGCTGTCTCGCGAGGAGGTCATCGGCAAGACCATGGAAGAAGTGGTCGGCGAAGAGGCGTGGGGTGCCATGGCGCCGTACGTCGACGGGGCTTTACAGGGACAGACGGTCGATTATGAAACGGAAGCCAAATACCGGCATGGCGTTACGCGCTGGATTCATGCGGTCTATACCCCGCATCGCGAGTACAACGGAGAGATCGCGGGCTTCATCGTGATGGTCACGGATATCAGTGCGCAAAAGCGGGCGGAAGCGGCCTTGCGCGAAAGCGAAATGCGGTTTCGGACGATCGCCAACAGTGCACCCGTCCTGATTTGGATGAATGGCCTCCAGGGCTGTGAATTTGTGAACCATGCCTACATGGAATTCATCGGCGCCCATCAGCAGAGCGAAGTCGCCAACTATGATTGGGCACGCTACATTCATGAAGAAGATCGGCAGGCTTATGTGACCATGTATCTCGACGCGATGCGGGACCGCACGCCTTTTGACGCACAGTTTCGATTTCGAAGAGCGGACGGTCAATATCGATGGATGCGGTCCTTCGGCAGACCGCGACTGACGGTCCATGGCGAGTTGGTAGGGTATGTGGGCGCCAGCATCGACGTCACCGACATTCGCGAAGCTCAGGACCAGCTCCAGCG
>JBKPKC010000188.1:0-5473 GCA_046765595.1 Nitrospirota bacterium | reverse complement strand
CGGCACGAGCTTCATTGACCAGGTCCTCGAATTGTTCACCGGCTTCGACGAAGGTGTCTTTGGCGGCGTCGTAGACGCGGAGGGCTTGTTGGAGAAGTTTTTTTGCGATCGGCCGAAGATCAGCAGCCGTGTTGTTGGTAGTGCGTTTCTTGTGGCGCGCCATGTGATCTCCTCCAAGACTGCGCGACGATCCGTTCACCTACTTCCACGCACGCTTTCCTCGTTTCTTCAGGCGCTTCCAGGACGGCCAAAAATCTTCCCGCACTTCCTCTCGCCGCTGGCTGGCCCTCGCGGCAAGCAATCCGGCGGTGAAGGCCGCTTGCCGCCGGCCCTGGTATTTGAGAAACCCCTCCACATACCGCTCGGCCAAGACAGCGTCTTGGTGTCTGCCCAACAATTCTTGTAGTCGTCCGGCACGTTTGATAAATCGAACGATCGCTTTTCCATCGCGCCCTTGCGCCAGTTCCGCCGCATATCTCGCCCGTTTCGTCTTGATTCTCACCCGATGAAGCTCGGCATCAGAAGGGGACGGCTTGAGGCTTCTGACGGTGTTCCGCAGCTTGCGGAACTGACGGGCCGCCGCGTCCCTGAGCGTATAGTCCAGGTCTTCGACCGCCGGGCGTTCTGCCGCATCCTGCAGCTTGCTGATAAAGCCGACATACCGGGCGCTCTTCATTTCTTCCAGCGCCATCTGGTAGGCCTTTTCCCGCTCGGCCTTCAAGTGCGATTGGAACCGTTCGAGGGGCCGCCGGTCGCGGGCTTTCAGTTCTTCGGCCTCTCTCTTGAAATAGTCCATTTGCACGTCGAGGTCGCGGACACGGCCGAACACGCCGCCGAGCCACTTGAGTCCGGACAGCAGCGGATCCACCCACTCGGCGGACACGATCTTACGAACGGCGATGAGCAGGGTACGCATCCGCCTGGCCGCAACGCGGATTCGATGCACATCCTCGATGTCTCCACAGAGGCGAATGCCGGGATCGCACTGTTTGAGATGCTGCAGTTGCTGGATCAGGCCGTGGTGGATGTGCTCGACAATCGAGACTTGGCCGTCCGGCTCGTCCAGGGAATGAAGCGGAATACTCAGGGCGCGAAACAGCTTCGGCCTGCCGTCATGGTGCCGTGCGCCGGCGCCATACAGGGCCGAGGCCAGCTTGTCGATGCCTGCATCGTTGCCGTTCAGTGATTCGATCTCGACTTCTTTGAATCGTTGGATGACCGACCCCTGGCGTAGGACAGAGACCGTATCCAAGACCACTTCCACGTCGTTGTCTTTTCCGTCATGTACCCGCATGCCTGTTCGCGTCGTTTGCAGTTCGGCGATCGGCACGAGTTCCTTGCCTTCCACGATGACGATCAAAGCATCGACGAAGCGGGCCGGCGGCGTCATCGACCGGTCACGCAGTTCGATCTCGCGCCGTGCTTGATTGAGCGGCAGTTTCATGTGCCAGACGGGTGACCCCTGTTCGAGTCGACGGCGAAGGGTAATGCTCGAGCGGGCCAGGCAATGGTCGAGCGTGTCGAAATAGGTTGACCGGAACACTTGGCGGCGAAGCGGATCACCGGCCAAGGCCGGCAGCCGGAAATCGGGTTCTACGGCGAGCTTCTTCTCCGTTTCCACCACAAACTTGAGGGGGGCGGAAGAGGCATGCGAGGATGGATGAGAACGCAGTGGTTGCATCTCTGCACTCACCTACGATGGTGTGGCCAACTGTATGCGGACAACAACCTGTAATGCAACGTCGGGAGATTGCTCTCTCGTCATCAATAGACGATCAATCTTAATCTGCGTGCTTAATCTGCGTGCTTAATCTGCGTGTAACACTCAAATTAGGGGTTTCCCGAGTGTAGGGAAGCGGCAAACATCAGTACTCTCATCCCCCAGCATGGGACCACGAAAGGCTGTTGTCAGTTTTTTGGATCGCAGCCGCGAGTTATTTACTCTCCTGCACGCAGATAGTGACGTCCTCACCGACCTCGACTTGCAGCTGGTGAGGTCTCAACTGCACATGCTCGAGATCCAGATTACGAACATCCAGTCCTTGCGCGAGCTGCGCTTAAAGGACGGCGAGACGGCGACGTATCTGGAGCAGCTTCGCCGGGGCGACTAACGCCCTCCACCGGCCGGCTGCCCTGCTGCGGATCGTCAGTTCCACAACGCTCGGCCTCGATCTCACACTCCAACACATCCTGCGCGTGTCATGCCATCCTGACCCAACAGCTATCGCTTCCGTCCGTCGAGTAGAATCGAGCCTCGAATTGAGGCTCATGCTCGATGAAAACCCGTGTAATCGTTGAACATTCTGCGTATGTGAGCTGTTGTCGATTTCCGCCTCGTGCAACGACTATAGGATGAGTGCCGCGAGTGCTCATTTCAACAGGAGGCGTGAGAGATGAAATTCATTTGTCTTGGGTATGCGGACGAAACAACGTGGGCGGCGATGTCCGAGACCGAGCGGAATGCGTTGATGGATGAGTGCCTCGCCTACGACGACGTGCTACGGCGAAATGGACACTTCGCCGGCGGTGACGCACTTCAGAGTGCGCGGAACGCCAGAACGTTGCGCTGGCAGAAGGGCAACGTGCTCGTGACGGACGGCCCCTATGCCGAGACGAAAGAACAATTGGGCGGAATTCTGGTGCTCGAAGCGAAGGATTTGGATCATGCCGTTCAACTGATGTCGAAGCACCCGGGAGTGAAGGCAGGTCCGTTTGAAATTCGCCCGACCGAAGACCTGTCTGCCATCGTGGCGGAGAGCCAACGGCGGCGGTTAAACCCACATTGAGAGCGATGACCAAAGGAGAATCACAATGAAAAACAAAGTCGTATTCTTTGAGATCCCGGCATCGAATTTTACGCAGGCCAAAGAGTTTTATGAGAAAGTGTTCGACTGGAAGGTTCAACTGTGGGGCGACGAAGGGGCAATGGCATTGACCACGCCCGTCGACAAAGACCACAATCCCACTGAGCCGGGAGGGATCAACGGCGGCTTCTACAAGCGCAAATCCAACCACGATCAGCCATCGTTCGGGGTGGAGACCGGCGATATCGACAGAACGCTTGCGGCCATTGAGAAAGCGGGAGGGAAGGTCATTACGCCCAAACACTCGATTGGAGAGTGGGGATTTATGGCCGATTTTGCAGACCCAGAAGGGAATGTGATTGGGCTCTGGGAAAAGCGCGGCAACCGAAAATAACAACGTTCAGTACTTCCAGACGGAGGAACCGATGCTCAAAACAATCGCATACAGTGTCGTGGCGCTGGTGGGCGCGGTGCTCCTCTATGCTGCGACAAAACCGGACACCTTCCATGTCCAACGATCGACCAGCATCCAGGCCCCGCCGGAGAAGATCTTTGCCGTGCTCAACGACTTTCACCAGTCGGTGTCCTGGTCGCCCTATGAAAAGAAAGACCCGGCCATGAAGCGGGTCTTTAGCGGCCCGGAGAGCGGAAAGGGGGCGGTCTACCAGTTCGAAGGCAACAAGGAGGTCGGCAAGGGGCGCTTGACCATTACGGATACGACTCCCTCATCCAAGGTCGTCATCGCATTGGATTTTGAGGAACCGTTTGAGGGCCACAGCGTCGTCGAGTACACCTTGGACCCCAAGGGCGGCTCAACCGATGTCACGTGGACGATGCATGGATCCCAACCTTATATCGGGAAAGTGATCAGCCTCTTCATCGACTGCGACAAAATGATCGGCAAAGACTTTGAGGTAGGGCTGGCGAATCTAAAAGCCGTCACCGAAACTAATCTCAAGGCCAGTACATCTTAATGTAATGCTCCCTACAAGCTCGCTCGTTATCCACAAAAAGGGTGAATGGTGGCTACTGCAACCTTGTTCTGCCAAGCGTACTCGTTTTCCTCTGCCGAGAAGGGGGGTATGGTAGCTTTGCTGCGACTTGCGATGGGTGCAAGGCCTTATCGCTCCGCTCGTCTCTTGGCGATGGCGAGACGCAGTGTTCGAAGGTCCGTTCGGACGTAGTCCGGGACGGACCAAGTTTGCGGAGCCAAGGAGCGATAAGACCGTGCGGTTAGACCCATCGCTGGAGCAGCGGCTAGCATCCACCTTCTCCACTATGCTGCACGCGCGTTGCGCTGTTCGCCGAGGAAGCTCAACAGCTCAGACGTCACTTCATCCGCATGCGTCCACGTGATGCAGTGCGGGCCGCCTTTCACCACCACCAGCCGAGCGCCTTTGACCAGTGTCGCCGTCCGCTGTCCTGCCGAGGCCAGCGGCACGATGCGATCACTGTCGCCATGAATGACGAGCGTGGGGACCTCCACGCGCTGGAGATCCTGGCGGAAGTCCTCGTGCCAGGTGGAGACGCAGGCCAGGCTCGCGGTCGCGGAGGCCCCGGCAGCCAGATTCCAACTCGCCCGGATGACCTCGTCGCTGACGCGCTTCCCCAGGAGCTGGTCGGTGTTAAAGAAATTTTTGAAGAACTCGGTGAAAAATGCATAGCGGTCGCGGGCCACGGCTTTCTTGATGCCGTCGAAGACCGTGCCGTCCACGCCTTCCGGGTTATCGTCTGTTTTGAGGAGGAATGGCGGCACGCCGCCGATGATGACGGCCTTGCTGACGCCGTTGGAGCCATACTTCCCGAAATAGCGCGCGATTTCCCCGCCGCCCATCGAGAATCCCACGAGAGTGATATCTTGTAATTTGAGGTGCGAGATCAGCTTCTGAAGGTCTGCTGCGAACGTGTCATAGTTGTAGCCCTGCGTCGGCTGACTCGATTTGCCGAATCCTCGGCGATCGTAGGTGATGACGCGGTATCCGGCATCGAGCAGCGCAGGGACCTGTTTTTCCCACGAGGCGCCGCTTAACGGATATCCATGGATCAGCACGACTGGTTGACCGGAGCCATGGTCTTCGTAATACAGCTCGATGTCGGCGGAATTCTCTTTTCCGACGGTTACGTATGGCATGGGACTGGCCTCCTTTCACAATGAATGGGATGGAGGATGATCCCACAATTACAGACGAAGTTCGCCTGTCACAATTGACAGGAGGGATGGAAGGATGACTTAGCGTTCAGCGAATATGATCGGAGGAGCGAGGCGCATCTCTTAAAAAACCAATCCTTTCATAGGCGAGCTGTCTCGCTCCGGGGTCTTTGGTTGGTTCCGGTTTCCATTCGGATTTACCAGACAACCTTCATTATCTTCGCGCGCCTCCTGCTGGCGCGGTCCGCTCTTAACCAGCACAACACGCGGCTCTCCCATCGCACCGGCGTCGACGACCGAAACGTTCAGCGTTTGTGCATCCCGACCGTGGGCGCTTGCGAACACTCCCACGGCGATCATCATCAAGAGCGTCAAAATCGTGTTTCTCATCTCAACTTCCTCCTTCACCGCACGGCGCAGAACCCGCATTGCCGATGCGACTCGTCAATTCCAAAACAACGGATGCAAGTCAGAACCACCCACGAGGTTGAACACTCCCAGGGCGATGACGACATAGGCC